>NZ_JBFTRY010000080.1:0-15860 GCF_056399745.1 Dyella sp. 01N36 | reverse complement strand
AGGTCAGGTAGTCGTACACGATCTTCGCACGACGTTCCGACAGACCCTGGTTGTACTCCGCCGTACCCACGCTGTCGGTGTAACCGGCAACGGTGACGTGCACCTGCGGATAACGCTGCAAGGTATCGACAGCCTGGTCGAGCACGGCCAACGAATCCTTCGTCGGCTCAGCCAGCGCCTTGCTGATGTCCTTCTCGCCCTTCTTCGGACGATCGAACTTGAAGTTGACGCCGCGCAGGTCGATGACGACCTTCTGCGGGCAACCATCCGGACCAACGATGGTGCCTTCCGGCAGATCCGGGCACTTGTTGTCGCACAGATTTACGCCGTTGCGGAACTGCTTGGAGCAGTCCGGAGCCGGCGGCGGCGGCGGCGGAGCCGGCGGGGCCGGCGGCGCACCGATGCGCGACACGATGCTGAAGCCCAGGAACCAGTCGCCGTAACCACTCTTGTCCGGCTGGGTCTTGTCGTCCCAGTCGTAGCGGTAGCCGCCTTCGAAGCGGACGTCGGTGCTGTCGGTGACGGTCTTGGATACACCAACACCCACTTCAGCCGCCGGCGACCAGCCGTGCTCGAAGTCGCTGATGTGCTGGCTGCCCATCACGCCGCCCAACAGGTACGGACGCCATGCGTTCCAGTCGAGGAAGTAGTAGCGAGCTGCCACGCCGTAGGTGTTGTTCGACCAACGACCGCCGCCGGCAGCGGTATCCACGGTGCGCTTGGTGCGGTCACCGAAGAAATCCAGCGAGAAGTTGGGCGCGAAATAGCGACCAAAGCCAATGCCGTAATAGAACTGGCGGCTATTGGTGTTGCGGTCGGTGTCGTTGTAGTAGCCACCCACCGTCGGCGCGATATACCAGCGGTCGTCGTAGCTGGACGTTTCGGTGGTGGTGACCGGTGCCGCAGTGCCGGTGTTGTCCTGTGCATGGGCGGCGCCTGCGCCGCCCAGGGCCAGGGCAATCAGGATGTACAAGCCCTTACGTTTCATCAGGTGTCTCCTCGTTTATTGGTGTACGCGTCCGTTCACCCCAGACGGGAAAAGCGATCAAGCCTCGATTCCTACTCCTAGTGAATCTCGGACCTGACTTCTAACCTAGTGCTTGTTTACCCGAAACGGGCGCGGAGTAGCTTAGCAAAAGTTAAGCAATTGCAAATCGACCCCAAACGCCCGTTCATTTTCAGCTCACGCCGTCTTTACAGCGTGAAGAAACCAAGGAACTGCTGGATTGGCATGGCGTCTAGCTTAACGGGGTCTGCCGTGGCGTTCAGGATGGTTTTGACCTGGTGGGAGGGCAACTGGCTGCGCATGGCGGCCTCAAACTTCTTTAACAACACCGGGATACCCTCCCCCCTGCGCTTGCGGTGGCCGATCGGGTAGTCGATGGATACCTTCTGGGTGCTGCTGCCGTCCTTAAAGAAGACCTGAACCGAGTTGCCGATATAGCGCTTTTCCGGGTCGTAGTAGTCCTTGGTGAACTGTGGATTCTCGCTGACCACGGTCTTTTCGCGCAGGGCGTCGATGCGGGGATCGGCGGCCACCTCGTCGCCATAGTCGTCGGCGGTCAGGCGGCCGAAGATCAGGGGCACGGCCACCATATACTGGATGCAGTGGTCGCGGTCGGCGTAATTGGCCAGCGGGCCGGTCTTGTCGATGATGCGGGCGCCCGCCTCCTGGGTCTCGATCACCACCTTGTCGATCTGCCCAAGCTTGCCGGCGACCGCGCCGTGCAGCTGCATGGCGCATTCCACCGCCGTCTGGGCGTGGAATTCGGCCGGATAGCTGATCTTGAACAGCACGTTTTCCATCACATAGCTGCCGAACGGGCGTTCGAACTGGAAAGCGTTGCCCTTGAAGGCCACGTCGTAATAGCCCCAGGTCTTGGCGCTAAGGGCCGAGGGGTAGCCCACCACCCCGCGGTAGACCGCATTAATGGCATGCATGACGGCGCGGCGGCAGGCGTCGCCGGCGGCCCAGCTCTTGCGCGGGCCGGTGTTCGGGGCGTGCCGGTAGGTGCGCAGCGCCCCGTTGTCGACCCAGCTATGGGAGACCGCGGTGACGATCTGCTCCTTGCTGCCCCCCAGCATCGCCGTGGCGACGGCCGTGGAGGCCAGGCGCACCAGGATCACATGGTCCTGCCCGATGCGGTTGAAGCTGTTCTTGAGGGCGTAGCAACCCTGGTTCTCGTGGGCCTTGATGGCATACGTCAGCACGTCGCGGTCGGTCATCGGCTGCCCGCCCTCGCGCTCGGCCTTGCGACTGAGGTAGTCGGCCACCGCCAGGATGCTGCCCAGGTTGTCCGAGGGATGGCCCCATTCGGCCGCCAGCCAGGTGTCGTTGAAGTCCAACCAGCGGATCTGGCTGCCGATGGCAAATGCCGCCTGCACCGGATCGAGCTCGTGGCTGGTGCCCGGTACGCGGGCGCCGCCCGGCAGGTTCGCCCCCGGCACGACCGGGCCGAGGTGCTTGACGCACTCGGGAAACTTCATGGCCATCATCGCCGTCGCCAGCGAATCCAGCAGCATGTAGCGCGCCGTGTCATAGGCCTCGGTGGAGTCGATGCGGTAATCGATCACATAGTGGGCGACGTCCACCATCGGCTGATCCGGATCGGGACGCTGGGCGGAGCGGATGTCATGCGCACTCATGGGGACCTCGCGGCTGGGGACGATGCTGCATGGAGGATCGGAGCGATCATCGCATTAACTGATAGCCGTCACCCGCAGAGCCAGCCTGAGGCGGGTCGGGAACGCTGCGTTACAATAGCGGGCTTCATAGTGCGATTTCGGCCTGCGGTCAGCCGCGCGATTACTCCAGGGTTCTTGATACTTATGAATACCGTCTACCGCCAATCCCTTCCCGGCACGTCGCTGGATTATTTCGATGCGCGCGCCGCCGTGGAGGCGATCGAAGCCGGCGCCTATGACGCGCTGCCCTATACCTCGCGCGTGCTGGCAGAGAATCTGGTGCGCCGCTGCGATCCGGCGATCCTCACCGCGTCGCTCAAGCAGATCATCGAACGCAAGCGCGATCGCGATTTCCCCTGGTTCCCGGCGCGCGTGGTATGCCACGACATTCTCGGGCAGACCGCCCTGGTCGACCTGGCCGGCCTGCGCGATGCGATTGCCGAGCGAGGTGGCGATCCGGCCAAGGTCAATCCGGTGGTGCCGGTGCAGTTGATCGTCGATCACTCGCTGGCGGTGGAGTGCGGTGGCTTTGATCCGAACGCGTTCACCAAGAATCGCGCGATCGAAGATCGCCGCAACGAAGATCGCTTCCACTTCATCAACTGGACCAAGAAGGCGTTCGAGAACGTCGACGTGATCCCGCCAGGCAACGGCATCATGCACCAGATCAATCTGGAGAAGATGTCGCCGGTGATCCAGGTGCAACACGCCGATAACGGCAGGGGTGTGGCCTATCCCGATACCTGCGTTGGTACCGACAGTCATACGCCGCACGTCGATGCACTCGGCGTGATCGCCATTGGCGTCGGTGGTCTTGAAGCAGAAAACGTGATGCTCGGCCGCGCGTCGTGGATGCGCCTGCCCGACATCATCGGCGTGGAGCTTACCGGCAAGCGTCAGCCTGGCATCACCGCCACCGACATCGTGCTCGCGCTCACCGAATTCCTGCGCAAGGAAAAAGTCGTCGGTGCGTACCTGGAATTCCGCGGTGAAGGCGCGGCCAGCCTGACCCTGGGCGATCGCGCCACCATCTCCAATATGGCGCCCGAATACGGTGCCACCGCCGCGATGTTCTTCATCGACGGCCAGACCATCGACTACCTGCGCCTCACCGGTCGCAGCGACGAGCAGGTCAAGCTGGTGGAGACCTATGCGAAGGCTGCCGGCCTGTGGGCCGACACACTGGCCCATGCGCAGTACGAGCGCACGCTCACTTTCGATCTGTCGTCGGTGGTGCGCAACATGGCCGGCCCGTCGAATCCGCACAAGCGCCTGCCCACCTCTGATCTCGCCGCACGCGGCATTGCCGGCGAGTGGACCGAGCAGCCGGGTCAGATGCCCGATGGCGCGGTGATCATTGCCGCCATCACCAGTTGCACCAACACTAGCAATCCGCGCAACGTGATCGCTGCTGCCTTGCTGGCGCGCAATGCGAATGCGCGCGGCCTTGTGCGCAAGCCGTGGGTGAAGAGTTCGCTCGCGCCCGGCTCCAAGGCGGTGGAGATGTATCTGAAGGAAGCGAACCTGCTGTCGGATCTGGAGCAGCTTGGCTTCGGCATCGTCGCGTTCGCCTGCACCACCTGCAATGGCATGTCCGGTGCGCTCGATCCGGTGATCCAGCAGGAGATCATCGATCGCGACCTGTATACGACCGCCGTGCTTTCCGGCAACCGCAACTTCGACGGCCGCATCCATCCGTATGCCAAGCAGGCGTTTCTCGCTTCGCCGCCGCTGGTGGTCGCCTATGCGATCGCCGGCACCATCCGCTTCGATATCGAGAAGGATGTGCTGGGCCTCGACGCCCATGGACAGCCGGTGACGCTCAAGGACATCTGGCCGTCCGACGAAGAGATCGATGCGATCGTGGCATCGAGCGTGAAGCCCGAGCAGTTCCGCAAGGTCTACGAACCGATGTTCGCGCGCAGCGGCAGCAAAGGCACCAGCGCTGCGCCACTGTACGACTGGCGCGCTCAGAGCACCTATATCCGCCGTCCGCCGTACTGGGAAGGCGCGCTTGCCGGTGAGCGCACGCTCAAGGGCATGCGTCCGCTGGCGGTGCTCGGCGACAACATCACTACCGATCATCTGTCGCCGTCGAACGCGATCATGCTCGACAGCGCCGCAGGCGAATACCTCGCCAAGATGGGCCTGCCGGAAGAGGACTTCAATTCGTACGCGACCCATCGCGGCGATCACCTCACCGCGCAGCGCGCCACCTTCGCCAACCCTACCCTGAGCAATGAAATGGCGGTGGTCGATGGCGCCGTGAAGAAGGGCTCGCTGGCGCGCGTGGAGCCCGAAGGTAAGGTGATGCGCATGTGGGAAGCCATCGAAACGTATATGGAGCGCAAGCAGCCGCTCATCATCATCGCGGGCGCCGACTACGGCCAGGGCTCGTCGCGCGACTGGGCCGCCAAGGGCGTGCGTCTTGCCGGCGTGGAGGCGATTGCGGCCGAGGGCTTCGAGCGCATCCATCGCACCAACCTGATCGGCATGGGCGTGCTGCCGCTGGAGTTCAAGCCGGGCACCGACCGCAAGACGCTGGGCATCGACGGCACCGAAACCTTCGACGTGATGGGCGCGCGCACGCCGCGCGCGGATCTCACGCTGGTCATTCATCGCAGCAACGGCGAACGCGTCGAAGTGCCGGTGACGTGTCGCCTGGATACCGCCGAAGAAGTATCGATCTACGAGGCGGGCGGCGTGCTGCAGCGTTTTGCGCAGGACTTCCTCGAAGCCTCGCAGGCGGCGTGATCACATGTTGATGCGCGGGGCGGCAACGCCTCGCGCCTGGCGGCTCCTGCCTGCAACGCGGTGAGCCCTGGTCATTACAGGACAATCCATTCATGGCATCGCTTCCCCAGATCCGCATTCCCGCCACCTACCTGCGCGGCGGCACCAGCAAGGGCGTGTTCTTCCGCCTTGAGGACCTGCCGGCAACGGCGCAGGTACCGGGCGCGGCGCGTGATGCGCTGCTGCTGCGTGTGATCGGCAGCCCCGACCCGTACGGCAAGCAGATCGACGGCATGGGCGGCGCCACCTCCAGCACCAGCAAGACGGTGATCGTGTCCAAGAGCACGCGCCCGGACCACGACGTGGACTACCTGTTCGGCCAGGTGGCGATCGACAAGGCCTTCGTCGACTGGAGCGGCAACTGCGGCAATCTCTCGGCAGCCGTCGGTCCGTTCGCCATCGCAGGCGGCCTGATCGACCCTGCGCGTGTGCCGCGCGACGGCATCGCCATCGTGCGCATCTGGCAGGCCAATATCGGCAAGACGATCATCGCCCATGTGCCGATGACCGACGGTGCGGTGCAGGAAACCGGCGATTTCGAGCTGGACGGCGTGACCTTCCCCGCCGCCGAAGTGCAACTGGAATTCATGGATCCGGCCGCCGAGGAAGATGGCGCCGGCGGCGCGATGTTCCCCACCGGAAACCTGGTCGACGAGCTGGATGTGCCGGGCGTCGGCACGCTCAAGGCGACCATGATCAACGCCGGCATTCCCACCATCTTCATCGAGGCCGCCGCGATCGGCTACACCGGCACGGAGCTGCAGGACGCCATCAACAGCGACGCCGAGGCGCTGGCAAAGTTCGAGACCATTCGCGCGCACGGCGCGCTGCGCATGGGCCTGATCCCATCGCTGGATGAGATCGCCACGCGCCAGCACACGCCCAAGGTGGCCTTCGTTGCCGGCCCCGCCGATTACGTCGCCTCGAGCGGCAAACCGGTAAAGGCGACCGACATCGACTTGCTCGTTCGCGCCATGTCGATGGGCAAGCTGCATCACGCCATGATGGGCACGGCAGCCGTAGCCATTGGCACCGCGGCGGCGATCCCGGGCACCCTGGTGAACCTGGCGGCGGGCGGCGGCGAGCGCCAGGCGGTGCGCTTTGGCCACCCGTCGGGCACTTTGCGGGTGGGCGCCGCGGCGGCGCTGGTGGATGGGTCGTGGACGGTCACCAAGGCGGTCATGAGCCGCAGCGCACGCGTGCTGATGGAAGGCTGGGTGCGCGTGCCGGCAGCTTGACCCACGCACGCCATGGCATCGACAATAGATAAATACTGATCCCAAAAGGGAGTAGTTCAGGACACCGGTTCCATCGGTGTCCTTGCAGTGGTCGTCATCACGAGCGTCAAAAACGCTCCGGTCACTGCGGCGGTTCTGCCGCGAACGAGACTTTTGCAGTCATCACGGGCCGCGCGCGTCCGTCTTGATTGCATTCGTCTTGACGCGCAGAGACCCGCACATGGACCTTGCTGTTACCGAATTCCTCTCCGGCCTGATGGCCATCATCCTGCTCGATCTGGTGCTCGCGGGCGATAACGCCATCGTGATTGCACTGGCTGCGCGCAAGCTTCCCCGCGATATCCAGAGGAAAGCGGTGCTATGGGGCACCCTCGGCGCCATCATCGTGCGCCTGGCGCTCACCGGCGTGGTGGTCTATCTGCTCAAGCTGCCCGGCCTGATGCTGATCGGCGGTGTGTTGTTGCTGCCGATCGCGTGGAAGCTGATGAAGCCGGATGACCACGCGTCGCATCACGTCGGCGCCGCCGGCAGCTTCTGGGCAGCCATGCGCACGATCATTGTTGCCGATGCGCTGATGGGCATGGACAACGTGCTTGCCATCGCGGGCGCCGCCAAGGGTCATATGGCGCTGGTGATCATCGGCCTTGCGATCAGCGTGCCGCTGGTGGTGTGGGGCTCTTCGCTGATCCTGCGGCTGATCGAACGCTTCCCGGTGATCATCTATATCGGCGCAGGTGCCATCGCATGGACGGCCGCGCGCATGATCGCGCACGATCATTGGGTATCGCCGTGGTTCGATGCGCATGAGTGGGCGCGTTACGTGCTCGATGCGGTACTGGTGATCAGCGTGTGCCTGGGCGGTTGGTGGATGCAGCGCCGCCGCCTGCGCGCGCAAGCGTCGGCTTGAGCTGCAGGCACCCGGCGGGCGACACTTCAAGGCTGACGCCACCCAAGGAATTCCCATGAAGTTGTACTACCTGCCGGGCGCCTGTTCGCTCGCCGACCACATCGTGCTCGAATGGATCGGCCAGCCGTACGAAGCGCATCGCGTCGCGCGCGAAGAACTGGGCTCGCCCGAGTATCTGCGCATCAATCCCTCGGGCGTGGTCCCTGCCCTGCAGGAAGCGGACGGCTGGGTGCTGACCGAGAACGCGGCCATCCTCAATTACCTGGCGGACAAGTTTCCGCTCGCCGGTCTCGGCGGCGAAGGCGCGCGCGGCCGCGCCGAAGTCAATCGCTGGCTGGCCTATCTCAATTCGGATCTGCATCCGACCTTCAAGCCGGTGTTTCGTCCAGAGCGCTACATCGATGGCGAGCACGCGCAGGAAAATCTTCGCAGCAAGGCGGTCGATCGGCTGCGCATCTACTACCAACGCCTCGATGCGCAGTTGCATGGTCGCGACTGGCTGACGGGCACGCGCTCGTTCGCCGATCCGTATCTGTTCGTGGTGCTGCGCTGGGCCATGGGCAAGGGCGTGGATCTGTCAGGCCTGGACAATCTGACCCGCTTCCATGCACGCATGCAGGACGACGCCGGCGTCAAGGCGGCGATGCAGCAGGAAGGCCTCTGAGCGGGCCTGCGTGCGAGGCTTAGAACATCATCGGCACGCGCACCGTCACCGTCGCATCCGGCGTGTCGCGCGTGACGCCTACGCCCAACGTGAAGTTGAGGGTGCGCTTGTCGCTGAAGCGCCATGAGCCACCGATCAGCAGCGTGCCCAGCACGACCTTGGTCGAACCGGGAACATTGTGATTGTTCTGTTTCGTCGCGCCGACGAAGCTTTGGTCGTAACCAATACTGATCGACGCCTTTTCGTTGAGCGAAAGACCCATGCCGATGCTCACGTCGACGATATCGCCCAGCTTGACCTTGCCCAGATCTTCCGTACCGCCCAGGAGGATTTTGCGGGTCACGTTGTCGCGCGGCACGTTGTAGAGATAACTGAGGTTGCCGAAGAACACCACCGGATCGGTCGGATACAGCCAGGTCACGCCTGGCTGTATCGCCCAGAAGCCGGTACCCACCGGCTGCGACAGGGGCAGGCCCGTGCCGGTGGCCGACAAGTCCACTTCGTTGATCACGTTTTCCACGCAACGCTGCACGCAATCGGTGGTGACCTGGAACGGGTCCCTGCCCGTGTTCGACTTCACGCGCAGCCAGCCCACGTAGTACGCCTTGTCCGGGCCACCGACATTCAACTGGTAGCGCAAGGTGGCTTCGACGTCGCCGAGGCCATGTCCGCTGTTGCCAAACGCCTTGTCGGTGGCGCTGCCGGTGAATATCTCGCGGCTGGTCACGTCTTCATGCGCATAGACATAGGGCACGCGGACTTCCACTTCCATCCGGTTGCTGATGCCGTAGCGGCCGGTCAGCCAGCCCACTTGCGTGGTCGTCCTGACCTGCCGCGCATCGATAAGGCCGATGAGGATGGCGGGAATCACCGTATATCCCACCAGCGCCACGCGATCGACGTTCGAATAGCCGAACTGATACGCCGGCTCGATGATGAACTTGCCCTTGGGCGTGAGTACGCCGGGCTGCTGGAAGATGGGCGCCACTTCCGGCGGACGCGTATCGGCCTTGGGCGCCTCGCCGACCGGCTGTTGCTGTTGTTGCTGGGGTGCGTTGGCTGCCACCGCATCGCCGGCCGGCATCGGTTGCGCGGATGCCATCGGGCCGCCGGCGGCGATGCTGCCTGCACGTTGCTTGTCCAGCACGTCCATGCCTACGGCATGCCGCAGCGATTGATAGTCGGCCTCCTGCTCGGCCAGCGCACGTTTCATTGCATCCAGTTGCGCGATCTGCGCACTGATCTGGCTGCGCATGGCATCGATGCGGTCGCCCTGTTCGGCGACCTGTTTGCGCAAGTCGGCTGGATCGATTGGCGCGGGTTTCGCGGATGGGGCCGCCGCAATGGCGTTAGCCGCTACCGCCGGCGTCGTCCCGGTATTGGCCTGCTGGGACGGCGACTCCTGTTGGGCCGCGACAGGCATGCCGAGCGCCACCAGCCCCGCACATCCTGCCGACCATACGTATCGCAACGCTGAGTGTCGCATCATGCTTCCTCATGCCCGTTGTTCAAATCGCGCAGACGAACGCGCCGCGGCGAGAGCCGCGGCGCGTTCGCGGAAAGGTCCAAAGCTTGGCGGTGCGCGTCCCATGTCAGTGCCCCAGGGACTGCAGCTGCGCCTGTTGCAACGCTTCCTGGAGACTTCCTGCCCGGAATGCGTTGAGCGAATTGGTCGCTGCGTTGATCGTGGTGATGTTCTGGATGTTCTGATTGTTCAACGTGTTCTGGATCACCGTGCCGCCCATCTTGCCGGCCAGGGCGGACGGATCGAAGCTGTTGTTCGGGCCGATCTGCGTCACTTGCACGGTGTTCAGCGCCGACTGCATGGCCTGCGCCTGCGCTGTCGTCATATGCGCGATATCGGGCACGTAGAAACTGGTCGAGGACACCAGGTTGCCGTTGACGTAGACCGCGCGATCGATACCGAAGGAGGCCACCAGGCCGTTGCCAAGGTCGAAGCCGCCGCGTGTCTGATCGAGCGTGTCCTCGCCCACCGGCGTCCAGCCCGGCATATCCTTGGAGGTGGGGATGCCGGCGACCACCGTCTCCAATGCTGCCGTGGGCGCCGCCGCAGTCGCCATCGCCGGCGGCGACGCCAGGGTGGAAGCACTGTCCTGCGCCTGTGCTCCCACCATCCCCGATACGCATGCCACGCAAAGGACGGCGAAACCAGCGATGTGTGCGAGCGGTTTCATCATCCGTCCTCAAATGTCGTCCGGCCCGTGCTTGGGCATCACGGTGTTGTAGAGACCGTTGCGATCGATCGCGTTGCTGATGGGCGCCGCTGGCGCCACTCTCCAATCGTTGGGACTGTTGAACACGGCCAGGTTGCGACGGTTGTGGATGACGAACACCAGGTCGTTCTTCCACAGCGCCTTGAACTTGGCAGTCGACATCACGCGCGTGCCTAGCGCGGGATCGCCCACCAGCAGCCGATCGTTGCGCATGCCTTTGACGACGACGAAGTGGTGGTAGCCCTTCTCGTCGATCAGCACGATCGCCGGCAGGTTTTCCTGCGCCAGCTTCTCGATGGGCACCTTGAAGCCATCGGCTTCGAAACCATTGGCGGCAAGGAAGCGCTTGATGTCCAGCAGCGAAAAGCCCTCTTTGCTGATCTTGGCCTGGTCGCCGTGCGTGTACATCTGCTCGAAGGCAACCTGCTCGTTGACGGGATAGCCGTACTGATAAGTCAGCAGCGTCGCCACCGCGGCCGATCCGCAGCTGAAGTCGTATTTCTGGTGGATGGTGGCCTTGTAGCGGGCCTCTTTGAGGCTCGTCAGATGCACGGTGTAGTTGCCGGGGCCGTTGCTGACCACGCTTACCGGCGTGGACGCATGACTCCCCGGCGGCAGCGCCGCGATGAGGATCAGCAGCGCCGCGAGCTTGTTCATTGCTTGAATTCGACGTTGAGTACCGTCGCGTTCTGGATCAGGACGTTGTTGCCCGAATTCTGGATGATGGTCGGGAAACCTGTTGCCCCTGCGACGGATCCACCGGTGATCGTATTGTCGCCCGTGGTGAGATGGTCAGCCGAGTTGTCGGACACGGTGCCCGTAAGATTGGTGTTCTGCACGATCAAGGTGCCGCCGCTGAGCTTCTCCAGCGTCGCGCTGTCGACGCTTTCGCCCAGTCCGGACGCTACGCCCTGGTGATCCACCTCGACCGCCGCGTTGTAGATCGCAAGAGGAGAATCCGCGCCCTGCACCATATACGCGGGAGGAATGCCTGCGTCTTCCGCGCAGACAACCGCAGGAAGAGCGAGCGCGCTTAGCGCGGTGATACCCAGTAGCCACTTGCACGATTGCACGGCACTTCTCCCTCACGCATGAGCTAACCCATGACCGACGCCGATATCGGCGAGGCCATTCCCTTTGAAACCGACACGAGGGAACGCAAGCGTTCCCTCGTGCCAGCCGCCCTATGGCTCAGTGCGCGAAGTTCAGGTTGGCCTGAACGTTGACGCTCTGCTGTACCAGCGCTGCCGCGCCGCTGTTCTGCGCAAGGATCGACACACCGGCTGCCGCCGCTGCCGAGCCGTTCATCTGGTTCGACATATCGAACGCACCAGTCGTCGACGATGCCGTACCGCCTGCGCCGCCAGCACCGCCAGCCGCACCTGCGCCGCCCGTGCCTGCGCCACCCGTATTGGTGCCGCCTGCGCCGCCCGCACCGCCGGTGCCTGCCGTAGCGGTATCTGCACCGCTCGTGCCGCCCGTCGCGCTTGCTGAGCCGCTGGTTCCGGTCGGTGATGCTGCACCTGCCGTGCCACCTGCGCCTGCGCCGCCCGCTCCACCGGTACCACCGGTGTTGGCGCCGCCACCTGCCGTACCGCCACCGCCGCCAGCACGATTGTGGTTACGGATGCCACCGGCGTTGCCGCCGTCGCCGCCGTCACCGCCGCCAGCCAACGAAGCACCCCAACCACCGGCGTCGCCCGAATCGGCGCCCGAACCACCGGCGCGACCGCTGTGAGCACTGGCGCGACCGCCATTACCGCCGTCGCCACCGTTGGCGCCGCCGGCCTTGCCGCCGTAGCCCTTGCCGCCATCACCGCCGCTGCCTCCACGACCTCCGTTCGCGTTGCCATCGTTGTAAGACGAATTGCCGATGCCCCACACGGCTACTTTGGTGACTTCGCCGTTGAGGGTGCTGTTCGCTACTGCCTTGCTGGTGTTGAAGGAACTGGCCGTGCCACCGCTGCTAGCGGCTGAACCATTCGCACCAGCCGCTGAGGTGGTGTAGGTGCTGGTGTCAGTCCGTGTACGGGTGCTCGAATCGGTATTAGTAAGCGTGCTTGAACCTTTCGAAGTGTTGTTGTCGTCTGCAAACGCAGGGAGCGTAAGCCCCAGACCCAACACAATCGCGGTCGCTATTAGAGTCTTGCGCATAGTCTTTCTCCTGGAACGATGCGGTGACCCCCTGTGTTGCCGGAGTTGCAAATCCAGCACGCTCTTGTCGCAACATGCGTGCCACGGCTTGTGCACGTCAGCTCACAAACATGAAGACCATGAAATCAGCCACTTGAAGAGAATCACGGAGGCTGAGTTTGACTACGGTCAGGGAGCTGGAAAGCAGGACTGCATCAAGGCTGTTACACCGCGTCGTCGACCAGGCCTTGCACCTGGGACATAAACGCTCGTGCATGAGTCTATATTTCAGCGCTTTAGCGCGTGTTGCTGTCTTCTCATAACGCTGTGGAACACATGTATCAGGTGGTTTACACCGACGCATACGAAACCATAGCAATGTCGTACAGGGTCCTGAACCATAACGAAACTTGGAAAGAATGAAGGAGCCTTTCGGCTCCTTCATTCGACATAGGCCTAGGCCGCGATCAACGCTTTTCGATCGGCACGTAGGCCAGATCTTCCGGACCGGTGTAGTTGGCGCTGGGGCGGATGATCTTGCCGTCCTCGCGCTGCTCGATCACGTGGGCGCTCCAGCCAGAGGTGCGGGCGATCACGAACAACGGGGTGAACATGGCTGTCGGCACGCCCATCATGTGATACGCGCTGGCCGAGAACCAATCGAGATTCGGGAACATCTTCTTCTGCTCCCACATCAGCTTCTCGATCTTCTCCGACACGTCGAACAGGGTCGGGTTGCCGCCTTCCGTGCACAGCTTGCGCGAGACCTCTTTGATGATCTCGTTGCGCGGATCGGACACCGTGTACACCGGGTGGCCAAAGCCGATGATGATTTCCTTGCGCTCGACGCGGGCGCGGATGTCCGCTTCCGCCTCGGCTGCATTGCGGTAGCGCGCGATGATCTCCATCGCCACTTCGTTCGCGCCGCCGTGCTTGGGACCGCGCAGCGCACCGATCGCACCCGTGATCGCCGAGTACATGTCCGACCCCGTGCCGGCGATGACACGCGCGGTGAAGGTGGACGCGTTGAACTCGTGCTCGGCGTACAGGATCAGCGACTTGTCCAGCGAATGCGTGCACAGCTCGCTCGGCTTCTTGCCATGCAGCAGGTGCAGGAAGTGACCGGCGATGGATTCGTCTTCGGTCTCCGTTTCAATGCGCTTGCCGTTGTGGCTGAAGTGGAACCAGTACAGCAGGATCGAACCGAAGCTCGCCATCAGGCGGTCGGCGATGTCGCGCGCGCCGGTGACGTTGTGGTCGTCCTTCTCCGGCAGCACCGTGCCCAGCACCGAGCAACCGGTGCGCATCACATCCATCGGATGCGTGGCGGCGGGCAGCAGCTCCAGCGCGCTCTTCACCGGCGCCGGCAGGCCACGCAGTCGCTTGAGCTTGGCGCGATAGGCATTGAGCTCGGCCCAGTTCGGCAACACGCCGTGCACCAGCAAATAGGCGACTTCCTCGAAGCAACCCTTGGCCGCCAGGTCATGGATGTCATAACCGCGGTAATGCAAGTCGTTGCCGCTGCGGCCCACCGTGCACAGCGCGGTGTTGCCGGCGGCCACGCCCGACAGCGCGACGGATTTCTTGGGCTTGGGAAGAGTTTGCTCAGTCATTCGGTACATCTCCTGAAGACATGCTTGCGTCAAACGTGGGCGGCACCGCGGTGCCGGTTATCTCGATGGGGACGATCAGCTCTTCTTTGAGAAAAGCTCATCCAGGCGGCGCTCGTACTCGTGATAGCCGATGCGGTCGTAAAGCTCTTCACGCGTCTGCATGGTGTCGATCACGTTGCGCTGGTGACCATCACGGCGGATGGCCTGATAAACATTTTCCGCCGCCTTGTTCATGGCGCGGAACGCGGAAAGTGGATACAGCACGATGCCTACGCCCGCGCTGGCGAGCTCTTCCACGCTGAACAGCGGGGTCTGGCCGAACTCGGTGATGTTGGCCAGCACCGGTACCTTCACGGCATCGACGAAGCGGCGATAGGTCGGCAAGTCATACGCGGCCTCGGCGAAGATGCCGTCGGCACCGGCTTCCACGCAGGCGATGGCGCGCTCGATGGCGGCGTCCACACCGTCGACGGCAATCGCGTCGGTGCGGGCGATCAGGAAGAAATCGGCATCGGTCTTCGCATCGGCCGCGGCCTTGACGCGATCAGCCATCTCGCTGGTCGACACGATCTCCTTGCCCGGACGATGACCGCAGCGCTTGGCGCCCACCTGGTCTTCGATATGGCAGGCGGCCGCGCCGAACTTGATCAGGCTCTTTACCGTGCGGGCGATATTGAATGCGCTAGGACCAAAGCCGGTGTCGATGTCCACCATCAGCGGCAGATCGCACACGTCGGTGATGCGGCGCACGTCGGTGAGCACGTCGTCCAGCGTATTGATGCCCAGATCTGGCAGACCCAGTGAACCGGCCGCCACACCGCCGCCCGAGAGGTAGATCGCGCGGTAGCCGGCGCGCTTGGCCAGCAAGGCGTGGTTCGCGTTGATGGCGCCGATCACCTGCAAGGGGTGTTCGGCCGCCAGGGCCGCGCGGAATGCCGCGCCAGGGGATGCGATGTGGGCCATGAAACCTCCGCTTAAAGGGGAGATTTTAGCGCAGGGTTTGTAAGGGGGCTGTTGCGCGGCAGCATGAATGGTTTCGAAGGGAGCGTGTAGTGGATTGGGGGGTGGTTTTTTTCTTCGTCGCGCGGCGGGGTGGCGATTTGTTCGTCGTCTGGGCGCACCCCACAAGTGGGGGCGAGGGCCGGCGCTTTTCAACAGCCGAAGGCTGGTTATCCGGAGGCTCGGTTTCTGGTTGTTGCGTTACCGTCAGGGTGCCGCCTACGACGCGAAGCTAGTCCCTGTGGGACGCGGCGGGCGTTTCGATCGGCTGCCGCCGCTCGAGTCACTTTTCTTTTGCTGGCCCAAAAGATCCCACAGGACTAGCTTCGCGTCGAAAGTAACCCAAAGAAAATGGCCTGATGACGCCCGCAGCATCGTGTTTGGATAAGCCCGAACGCTCGAGGCGCGCTGTTGTGGGACAACCTCCGAGGGTACACAGGGGATACCGCAAAGCGCTGCGCAACGCGCCCGAATCGCTGAGGACTTAAAGCCGGGCCTCGCTGCGCATCGGCTTTAGTCAGCCCTTCTTCCGTCTGCCGCGCCTGCTTGTCTGTGGGAGCGCACCCTGTGCGCGACAGCCACGCTGCGGTGTAC
>NZ_JBFTRY010000079.1:0-15965 GCF_056399745.1 Dyella sp. 01N36 | reverse complement strand
CATTTGTACAGCCGGTTACGCGGCACTCCCAATTCACGGGCAACCACCGCGGCGGGCTTACCACTGCTTTGCATCAGCCGCAGGGCTTCACGCTTGAACTCGGCTGAGAATCGCTGGCGCTTTTCCATCGAACACCTCCGTGCGAGGATTGTCCTCGCTTTTGGGTGTCCGAGAAATCAGGGGTGATCCAAGTTTGACGGACACCTTTGAAAGGGGATGCCGTGAAAAGGTGCCAGGAACAATTCCATGGGTCAGCGTGCACGGTTTTGAGGGCGCGCACCGCCTCCAAGTCCTCCAGGGGAATGCTGCTGACACTCGCTCGGCCTGCCGCCGTCACGCGCCGCCTCGCCCAAGTGGACACCCATCTCGCCGATCCCTGACAGACGATGCCAACCCTGCTTGTTAGGGTCAGTCATTCGCGCTGCCGTGTTGCTCGGCCTCGCGAATGACTATGACCACCAGGTCATGAGGCGCGGGCCGTGAGTGCTAGTAACACCCACGACCCGCTAACCATCACCAACTTATAGAGAGTTGACCATGGCTACCCGCGATCATACGGTACGCATTCGCTCGTCCGTTCCCCCTGACGACACCCTCACTCCTCTGCCTAATGACCCGTCATCCACGGCGGTGGCATGGCCCGACACCCTGCGTCACAGCACTCGCGGTGACATCGCCCTGGCGGTGCTCGCCCTCACGCGGCTGCGTCTCGACAGCGAGCAATGCCGCCACGCTCAGGCGAGGGGATTCCCTGGCAGAGCGCTGCCATGGCCGCTTCCCGTGGCCGTCGCGGCCAGCCTGGGCACGGCCATTTATTGCCTCCAGCAATACGCCCACCTGCTCGGTGACGAGCCTCGAGTGAACACCACACGCCTCCGATGATCGCCGTTACGGCGCATCGGCTGGCATGGCGATGCGCCGCTCTCGGGCGATCACCGACGAAGCTGCCAAGCATTCACTGACACAGAGCGCTGTAAGCGCCTGAGCCGCTGCGCGGCCGTGTCCGACAGGGAGGAAAGACCATGGAACTGATCCAGCTCACCCCGCATTCGGAAGTAGACCCCTCGCAACCGCTGCGAGCCCCCGGCGACATCCTGCTGCACGTCTACCTGATCCCGAGCGGACTCAACCCCGCCCAACTCGCCCGTCGCACCGGCATACCCGCCAACCACATCAAAGCCTTCATCGCCGACACCCACCCCATCACTCCCAAGATCGCCATCCGCCTTTCCCTCGCCTTCGACACCACTGCTTTTTACTGGCTGGCACTTCAGGCGCGGTACGATCTGGAAAGGGCGAAGCCTGTGGTCCGCGCTTACCGGCCCCTCGTTGATTGAGCGAAAACAAAACCCGGGTCAGAGTGGATCACCCCTGATTTCTCGGGCGATTTAACTGGGCACTGAAGCAAGACTCTCGAACAGCCCCGCTGGGCATTACCCCAAGCTGCTGTGCATTCGCTGGGGGCTGTAGCGGCGCCTCGTCTCTGCCATGCGGAAACCAAGACAAAGTAAACCTGCGATAGCCCAACCATCGCATATGCGCTGCAATGCGCAGTCCACCAGAAGAAAAAGTGCATCCAGCCCCTGATTCCCTCGTGCACTATATTCCGACGGTTGCAACCGGCAAAATGACGGATCCCAGCGGAATCTGCCCATGACACGAAGCCTTGCCGACGTTATCGACGGACGATCCAACAATTTCGATCTGATCCGGCTCGGCGCTGCGCTAGCGGTGATGTTTGGGCACTCGTTCTGGATACAGCCATCGATGGGCCGTATCGAGCCGATCCTTGCCCATACGGGCCTTGAGTACACGGGCAGCCTGGCCGTGTACACGTTCTTCCTGATCAGCGGTATGCTCGTCACGGCAAGCTATGTAAGGCAGAAGTCCGCGCTCAAATTCGCCACCTTGCGCGCAGCGCGCATCTATCCCGCGCTTTTTGTCTGTGTCTTGCTGAGTGCCTATGTGCTCTACCCTGCCCTCTCGACGAAGGGCGTCATGGGATCTCTGGCAAGCACCGATGCGTGGGATTATTTTGCAAGGAATGCGGCACTTTTCCGTGGCACAGTTTGGGTGCTGCCAGGCCYATTTGAGGATGTCGCGCTCAAGGGTGTCGTCAACGGTTCGCTTTGGACTCTTCCGCTGGAAGTGAAGTGCTACGTCCTTGTGTTTGGCCTGGGTATCCTCGGGCTCCTTCGTTGGCGCTGGGCGATCATCGTCGGCGCCATGCTGGCGCTTGCCGGGATCTACTACGTCGTCTCGCATGGGGCGCCCTATGAATTCATCAGTCAGATCGCCAATAAGCCAACCGGATATTCCTTTTACCCAGCGTGCTTCTTTGTGTTCGGCATGATGCTCTACGCCATGCGTCGATCCATCCCTATCTATCCGTTGGCGTGGCTGGTGATGGCGATCAGCTACATCGCCGTTCGTCATCTCGCCGTGGCGCAGCCCGTGTTCTATCTCACGGTCATCTACGGCATCCTCTGGCTGGCGCACACCCCCTTGCTGCATCGATTTTCCCCCAAGGCCGATTTGTCTTACGGCATCTACCTCTGGGCATTTCCCATGCAACAGATCGTGGCGTCCATCTGGCCGCATGGCGACAATCTGATTTGTCTGTTCCTTTCGGTTCCGATGACCCTGGCGCTTGCCTTCCTGTCCTGGCACGCCGTGGAAAAGCCGGCGATGAAGCTTGCCCGATCCTGGGCATCGGCCAAGCCAGCTCTTGCTCATGAATCACTGGCTACGTGAGCGAGTCCGTGGCCACTGACCAGAGTGCAAAGAAAAGCCCGGCCATGTCGGGCTTTTTCTTTGCATGGATCGCAGCCGCCGGCTCGACTCACTTCTTCCGCAATCCCGGCAATCCCCCGCGATAACGCGGCAACTGCGCCGCACACGTCGAGTGCAGCTGCCCGATCTGCCGAAATGTGCGATTGGCGTAGAGCTGCGCCTGCAGGCGGGCTGCGTCGAGTTGCTGAATGCTGTCGCGCAACTCACTTTCGCGTTCCAACGCGCGCTGCTTTTGCGCGGCGTTGCGTTGAATATTGGCGCGAAGTCGCTCCGCCCGCGCTTCGGACTCGGCGATGACCCGTTGCAGTTGCATGTTGGCGGCATCGAGCTGGACGCGTCGCACTTCGCTGCGGGCGCGATGGTTGACCTGCGCGACGAAATCGTCAAACGCCTTCTCGGCGGCGTCGAAGTCGGACGATTTCATCGCTCGCCACAGCAGGTCGTCCATGTAGATCGCGGCGTAGAACTTCAGTGCGGCGTTATGGAACAGGAGGCGCACGGCGTGGTTGAAGCTGTGCATCTCACGTACTTGCGTCACCGTATCCAGATGCATGAGTGCTTCGACTTCTTCCACGTCGGCCACTTCGACGACATCGCCTTCGGTGTAGTGTCGTGGCCACACGCCATGGGTCAGTTCCGGCACCACAAGATCGCCATGATCATGGACGGCATGCGCATCGGTGGTGGCGATGTCGTCCTCCTCGTCGCTGCGAAACACCACGGAAAACTCCCTCATCGATGACGTTTCACTCATGACTGCCTCTGTGCACGACGGCGTAGCGCTGGACCACCGAGACCCTCCAGGGTTTGCTTCAGGAAGATCGGGTGAGCCATGAGGCCTGCCACCCACGAGCGGCACCATGCTCGCTCACGGCATTGCCGGTGGACGGGGGTTTCTATGCTAACCACGTCGACTGTCGCCAATACATCAGACGCCTCTTGAATCACCACGCCGGGCAGGGGCGACCGACAGTGGCGCAACCGATACCCCCGGGATCTCCTCGTCGGCCTTCCCAAGGCCCAGCCGACCGGCCGCCCTGCCGAATCATTCACACGCCGCGCAGCCAAGGAGAGTAGTGTCAGCTCGAAGGGCCGCGGAGGATGCGATCATGACTGAGGTCGCCGGCATGACCAGCAATGGTTTCAATTACACGGCGGAGTATCTCGGCGCCGTGCACGACAGCGTGTACTGGTCGGCTACGTTTCGCCTCAACGGCATTTATCGCGGCATGCGCCACGGCAGGATTTTCGAGGTTTCCGAACTGTCGAGCACGGAACTGCAGGTGGCCATCCAGGACGATATCGAAGACACCTGGGTCAACGAGCACTGACTCCGCGGTCACACGCCATACTCACGCAATCCAGGTATCTCTCCTCGCCATGTGGACGTGCATACGTTGCCAAACTGAGCTGACGGCCAAGGACACCTTGCCGTCGATCGACAGTTTTGGGGTGTATTTCATGTGCCCGGTATGCGGCAGGCGCAACAGTCTTCGCAGCATCGGCCGGCGCGGGCAGGACGCACCGCTGGTGCTTGCGCCGGTCGACGAATCGGACTGACTCGCGTCCACGGATTGGTCATACGTACTCTTTGAAGTGCGTGCCCGGATCAATGCAGAAAGGGAAACTCCCCCGCCCCATGCCAGCGCCGATGGTCGTTGACGAGCAGCGACAGCGATTCGCACCAGCCGTACACCGGGCCGTGATCGGCAAGCCGCGCTTCCAGTTCGTTGATGAGTGCGGCCTTCTCGTGCTGCACATGACGCGCGACCGAAAGATGGGGAACAAAGTCAGGAAAGGCGCCGCCGCCCTTGGGATGATCGGGAAAGGCGCGCTCCAGCGCGGTGGCGATCCGGGCAATGGGTTTGGCCGGCTCGGGCGCCAGCCATACGACCGAAGGGAACGTATCCACATGCGCCAGGCGAAACATCGGCGCGGGGATCTCCGCCGCCACGTCGCGCAAGCGCGCCAGCAGAGCAGGCGTGAGCAGCTCGCTGTCGATGAAGGGATAGATCAGGGTGATATGCGCGCCCAGGCCGCGACGCGCCGAAGGGTCGTACTGATCGCGGAAACTGCCGACCAGCGGCTCGGCCTCGGGCACCATCAGCGCTAGCAGGGTACGCGCCATGCTCGGCCCGTCGCCTTCCTCTCTTCCGGCAGATCGCCGTGTCTGCGCATTATGGCGTGCGCAGCGAGGGGAACGACACTCGGCCGTTGGGCCATGCAACGCCCGCGGTCTCGCGCTATGCCATGGGCAACGCCGTCAGTGCCAGTCGCCACCGCTGGCGCGCTTGAGCGGCATGCTGGAAGCGACTGGCACGGGTGCCCAGGCCATGGGCTCCAGCCCGTCATCACCCTGCAGTTCGCGGGCGAACGTCACGCCCTCTTCCTCGCCCGCCTGGATGGCGAGCTCAGGGCTGTCGAAGCAGGCCGCGGTTTCGCCGCTGGTCAGCGCTTCCCAATCCTGGCGATTCATCCATGGGGAACGGAACAGCGTCCACGTGCCGATCCATATCGTTCGACCGTCGCGCACGATGTCGAACAAGTCGCTCTGCACCAGATAAATGCCGACGAGTACCGCCATAAGAACTCCCTTTCGCGCTCTGCGCCATGTGGGGGAACCGGCGGTGGGGGCGCCAGCAACATGGAACGCTGAAAACTCGATGCGAAGCGAAAGCTTACGCATGACTTACATTGCGCGAGCGTGGCAAAGGTCATGCTTTGCAACCGCATGTTTTTACGTGCTTTTTGCAATGCATCATGAGCATGACGTTACGCCCGTCCCGGCTTGCATGCGTCGGTCAGGGCGATTGAACGAGCCGGCGAGGGACTACACGCCGCTTGGAACTTCAGGAATGCTGCGAGACAACATCCCCGGCGGCATTCGAGATGGATCGTCGACCGTCGCGCCGCAGTCCAGAAATCCACCTCAGGGACCGAGGTCATAGCGCAGCAAGGTCGATGCGCGCTGGCCTGCCCTCGCCAATCGGTGTCAGCTTGATGTTCTGTCCCCACCGATATTCGATGCCGAGCATCGCGCACCGACTGACCCGCCACGCCAAATTTGGCGAACCATGCAGCGCCGACCGGACGAGCTCGAAGCGAAGAAGTCTGCTCCATCGGTGAAGGCTGAAATGTTGTCGCCAGCGTGTAGCACTCGCTGTCCAGCTCGCGGTGGAAGAGCTGAGGCCGTACGACGTATCGCCGCTACGGCTGCCGAAGACGTTGCTTTTGTAGAACCCTTTGGAGATGTCGCAATCCGTTCAGCAGCGAAAATCCACGGAAAAAGTGCTTTGCCGCGCGCTCGGGCCAGTGCGCCTGCTGGTGTCGAGCCCATGACTTTGTCGTCGATCGTCGAGGCAGGCATCACCAGGATCGGCGATCACTCGCCGTACTCGCGYCTCGCCGATTTCACGCAGGGCTTGCGCAGGAAACTCCTGACTGGCACCTCCATAGCGCGATCACATCGCCGCAAATGTACCGACGCCCCCGCAAATTGGTTTGCGCTGAGAAAGGCAGGAAACCCCGTGAACTATCGCGCACCCTGCGTGGATGACGCAGCTGGCGAGCTCAGTAGATTTTCGCTATGACGCAACGGCCGCGATCGGACTTAGAATGGGAGTGCATCCTTCCATTGCGCGGGATGCGTCCCACCGGCCGATGCATCGCTGAACTCCACGTGTTCGCACCAGCATCGAACAGCTACTCACGATAGAAGACGTGACAAGCTTCATGAGCGCCATCTGAAGACTACACGCGCCGAGTAGGCTGAGACCTACAATGCGTTAGGCGTCGAGCAGCTACCCTAGTCCAGCTCTACAGACTCAGACACTCGGGACGGGCACACCGTGACCCTTCGCATCATCCTCGCTGACGACCATCCTATTTTTCGCAGCGGCGTACGCGCCCTGCTGGAAAACCATACGAATGCCAAAGTGGTCGCTGAAGTCGGCTCGCCGGTCGAGTTGCTCGATGCCGTCGACAAACATCCCTGCGAGCTCTTGATCACGGACTTCAGCATGCCCGGCGGTCAGATGGCCGATGGTTTGCAGATGCTGGGCATGATTCGTCGCCGCCGGCCCGAACTGCCGGTAGTCGTGCTCACCATGGTCAACAACGGCGGCGTGCTCAAGGCGATCCTGGAAACCGGTACTCGCGGCCTGATGAGCAAGACGGACGCTCTCTCGGAGCTGGCGCTTGCCGTGCAGGCCGTGACGCATGGACGCCTGTTTCTCAGCACCAGCATCAGCCAGGTGCTGGACGATGGCGGCGCCGGCAGTCCTGCCGATGGCCACCCCGCCCTTTCCAAGCGCGAAACCGAAGTGCTGCGCCTGTTCGCGTCAGGCTTCACCGTGACCGAAATCGCCGGCCAGCTCAATCGCAGCGTCAAGACCATCAGCCGCCAGAAGATGGATGCCATGAACAAGCTGGGACTGAAGAACGACCTGGACGTGTACGCCTACGCACGCGAGCACGGCATCCTCGCCTGAGCCGATCGTCCCGGCCGGGCAGCCACGATGGCCGGCAGGACACCCAGCTGACACCACGCCGCTGATGCCCAGGCATCGACATGGCACGTTCCTTGATTGCGCTTGGCTCAAGCAAAGGCGCCTCGTAGAACCAAAACACTCGATGAGGCCCTCGCGATGGTTCGACCATCGCCAACCGATTGGCCGTTTCGCGGGCGTCAGGGGCGCCCACGCATGAACATGAATTTCTGCGTCGTGGATGAGACAGAGCACGAACTTCAGGTGCTTTGTGAAGTGGATCAGCTGCCCGGCCGGGTGGCCTGGCGCGCCCACATCTACGGCACGGTGTCGGCCCAGCAAGAGCTCAGCGGCGAAGCGATGGACCACGATGCCGTGGCTGGCCACGTCCAGGCCGAAGTGCTCGACCGGGGCATTTTCGCCAAAAACTGACCTACAGCGTCATGGCCCTGACCCGCAGCGACATCCGCCGGGAGCACCTGCCACGACAATAGGTGCACGCTGCACTGCCGCATGCCCACAACGACTTCGCCGACCGCGGCCAGCTCGGCAGAACTGCCACGAGGGTCGTCCAGGCGCACTCCGAGAACCGAAAAAACAAAGGCCGGCGTCTTCGCCGGCCTTTGTGCATCTGCGTCTTGGTGCCCCCGATACGATTCGAACGTACGACCTTCCCCTTAGGAGGGGGACGCTCTATCCAGCTGAGCTACGGGGGCAACGGGCGGAATTTTGGCATGGAACGGGGTGCGGCGCGAACCCGTTAACAGCCCCCTGCTAGAATGGCGGTTTTATTCCCGGCGCCCTCCCCGCGCCCCGGTCTGGAGTGAAGCATGTCGCACGAAATTCTCACCGCCCTTGGTCTTGGCCAGTCGCATTCGGGCACCTACCTGGGTCAGGGCGAGTGGTCCAAGACGACCGATGCCGGCACCTTGCATCCGGTCAATCCCGCCACGGGCGAAGTGATTGGCACGGTGCACGCCACCAGCGCAGCCGACTACGAAGTGATCGTCAAGCGCGCGCAGGAAGCATTCAAGGTGTGGCGTACCACGCCGGCGCCGCGCCGCGGTGAAGCGGTTCGCCTGTGCGGCGAAGCGCTGCGCAAGCACAAGGACGCACTCGGTTCGCTGGTTGCACTGGAGATGGGCAAGATCAAGCCCGAAGGCGACGGCGAAGTGCAGGAGATGATCGACATCGCCGATTTCGCCGTGGGCCAGAGCCGCATGCTCTACGGCTACACCATGCACTCGGAGCGTCCGGGCCACCGCATGTACGAGCAGTACCAGCCGCTGGGCCTGGTCGGCATCATCAGCGCGTTCAACTTCCCGGTGGCGGTGTGGGCGTGGAATGCGTTCCTCGCGGCCATCTGCGGCGATATCTGCATCTGGAAGCCGTCGCCGAGGACGCCGCTGTCGGCCATCGCCAGCATGAAGATCTGCAACGACGCGCTGAACGAAGCCGGCTTCCCCGACATCTTCTTCCTGTTCAACGATGCCGGCACCGATCTCTCGCAGGCCTTCGTCGACGATCACCGCATCCCGCTGATCAGCTTCACCGGTTCCACCAAGGTGGGTCGCCAGGTGGGCGAGCGCGTGGCCAAGCGCATGGGTCGTTCGCTGCTGGAACTGGGCGGCAACAACGCCATCATCCTGGACGAGAGCGCCGACCTGAAGCTGGCGATTCCGGCCATCGTGTTCGGCGCCGTCGGCACCGCCGGCCAGCGCTGCACCAGCACGCGCCGCCTGTTCGTGCATGAGTCCATCATTGGCGACGTCACCGAGAAGCTGGTTGCCGCGTACAAGCAGGTGGAAGGCAAGATCGGCGATCCGACGCTCGCCACCACGCTGATGGGTCCGCTCAACAGCCCGGATGCCGTGAAGGCTTATCTCGCCGCCGTCGAAAAGGCCAAGGCCACCGGCGGCAAGGTGCTCACGGGTGGCGCGGCGCTCAGCGACCGCAAGGGCAACTTCGTGTTGCCGACCATCGTCAGCGGCGTGAAGAACAGCGACGACGTGGTGCAGACGGAAACCTTCGCGCCGATCCTCTACGTGATGCCGTTCAAGACGCTGGATGAAGCCATCGAGCTGCAGAACAGCGTGCCGCAGGGTCTGTCCTCGGCGATCTTCACGCAGAACCTGAAATCGGCCGAGCAGTATCTGTCGGCGGCAGGTTCGGACTGCGGCATCGCCAACGTCAACATCGGCACGTCCGGTGCGGAAATCGGCGGCGCGTTCGGCGGCGAGAAGGAAACGGGCGGCGGTCGCGAGTCCGGTTCGGACGCATGGAAGGTCTATATGCGCCGCCAGACCAATACCATCAACTACTCCAACTCGTTGCCGCTGGCGCAGGGCATCAAGTTCGATCTGTAAGTAAGCAGCATTGGTGCATCCCGGTGAAAGCCGGGATGCACGCACGACCAGGAAGCAAGTGCAGGCGTAACGGCATCGACGACAGGAGTTGTGACGATGGAAAACGCACAGGTAGTTCAAGCGGCACCGACGTATAGCTCGCTGGCGATTTTCAGCCTGGTCTTTGCCGTGCTTGCCTGGACTGTGTTGCCGGTGATGGGCCTGGCCACGGTCGGCTTCAGCCTGTTCAATATGATCGCGATGCCGCTAAGCGGTTCGGTCATCGCGTCGCTATGTGCCTGGATCGCGCAGCGGCAGATTCGCCGCTCCGGCGGTGCGATTCGCGGCGAGGGACTCGCCAAGGCGGCGAGAATCATGGCGTACGCGCAGTACACGCTGTTTGGGTTGCTGGTTGCGTTCTTGTTCCTGCAGATGCGCCATTGACGGAGCGGCGCGTCAACTATCATCAGCCACGCGAAAGCCGATGAGCCACCGTGTTTCGTCCATGACCTCACAGGGAGTGCGTCCATGAGTTACCAGCCCGCTGCTTATCGATCGACCAACACGCTCGCCATTGTCAGCCTCATTGCCGGTATTGCCTCCTGGACCGTGCTCCCCTTTGTGGCAGCCGTCATCGCTATTGTTTGCGGGCACCTTGCGCGCAAGGAAATTCGCCTTGCTCCGAAGGGCACCGTGGAAGGCGATTCACTGGCCGTCATCGGCATGGTGATGGGGTACCTGCAGCTGGCGCTGATCGTCCTGGCCATGCTGCTGTTCTTCATTTTTGCAGCCCTGGGCATCGGACTGCTTGCGCATTTCTTTCCCTGGCACGGTTGATCTCCCGTGCGGTAACGGTGCAATCATGACCGACCTCAAGCCCACCGAACGTTTCAGCGACCGCGTCGCCGACTATGTGCGGTTTCGGCCCGACTATCCGATGGCCATGCTGCAATGGCTGCAGAGCGAGTTCGGCGTCACTCCGCAGTGGCTGGTGGCGGACATCGGCGCGGGCACCGGCATTTCCAGCAAGCTGTTCCTGGATGGCGGTTATCACGTGATCGCGGTGGAACCCAATGCGCCGATGCGCGCTGCGGCCGAGAGCTGGCTGGGCGACGATGCGCGTTTCAGCACCGTGGATGGCCACGCGACTGCGACCGGGCTGGACGACGCCAGTGTCGATCTCATCGTCGTGGCACAGGCGTTTCACTGGTTCGACCAGGCGGCCGCGCGTGCCGAGTTTCAGCGGATCCTGCGCCCTGGTGGACTGGCGGCGATCATCTGGAATTCGCGCCGACTGGTTGGCACGCCGTTCCTTGAAGGCTACGAAGCACTGCTGAAAAAGTACGGCACCGATTACACCAGCGTCGCCGAACGCTATGGCGACGAGCCTACCCTGCGGGCGTGGTTCGGCGAGGGCTATCTCGGCATGGGCCGTTTCGATCACGGCCAGCGTCTGGACTATGAAAGCCTCAGCGGCCGGCTGCTTTCCTCCTCGTATGCGCCGCGCGAAGGCCACCCCAATCATGAGGCCATGATGCGCGCCTTGCGCGAGCTGTTCGATCGCTGTGCGGTCAACGGACGCATCGGCTTCGACTACGACACCGTCATCTACGTGGGCCAACTTTCCTGACTATGTACGACCTTATTCGCCCACTGCTGTTCGCGCTGGATGCTGAAACCGCGCATCGTGCGACGCTCTACGGCCTCGACGTGGCCCATCGCAGCAACTTCATCCATCTTGTGGCCAAGCCGCCGCAAGAGCTGCCGACCACCGCGTTCGGCATCCGTTTTCCCAATCCCGTCGGCCTCGCGGCGGGGCTCGATAAAAACGCGGATCACCTCGATGCGTTGGGCGCACTGGGTTTTGGTTTCGTGGAAGTGGGCACCACCACGCCGCGTCCGCAGCCCGGCAACGACAAGCCGCGCATGTTCCGCTTGCCCAAGCACGAGGCGGTGATCAATCGCCTGGGCTTCAACAATGCCGGCGTCGACGCGCTGGTGCGCAATGTGCAGAAGTCGAGCTATCGCGGCGTGCTCGGCATCAATATCGGCAAGAACAAGGACACGCCCAACGATAAGGCGGTGGATGATTATTTGTTCTGTCTGGAGCGCGTGCATGCGCTCGCCAGTTACATCACGGTGAATATTTCCTCGCCGAACACGCAAGGCCTGCGCGATCTGCAGGAAGAGGCCACGCTGCGCCGATTCATCGAGACCCTGCGTGAAGCACAGGAACGCCTGGGCTCGCAGAGCGGCGCGCGCAAGCCGATGCTGCTGAAGATCGCCCCGGACCTCAGCGAGACCGAGCTCGACGCGATCGCCGACGTGCTGCTGGCCGCCAGGGTGGACGGCGTGATCTGCACCAACACCACCATCGACCACACCGCTGTCGCCGACGATCCGCAGGGCAATGAAACCGGCGGTCTCTCCGGCAAGCCGCTGTTCGCCCGCTCCACCGCCGTGCTGCGCGGCATGCGCCAGCGCGTGGGCGACCGGCTCGCCATCATCGGCGTCGGTGGCATTCTCGATGGCAGCGATGCAGCGGAGAAGATCACCGCTGGCGCCTCGCTGGTGCAGCTGTATTCGGGCATGGTTTATCGCGGCCCTGCCCTGATCGCCGAATGCGTGAATGAGATCCGCCGCCAGCAGGAAAGCACCGATGCCGGTTGAACGTATCGACATGGGCGGTTACACGCTGATCGAAAATGCTCCGCTGGCCACGCGCAACACACTGCGCGTCAATGCGCGGGCGCGCCTGCTGGCCGAGATCAACGACGCCTCCAAGCTCACCGAACTGCTGGAATTCCCGGCCGTGCGCAGCGGCAAACTGCTGGTGCTGGGCGAAGGCAGCAATATGCTGTTTACCGGCGACTATGACGGCACCGTGCTGGCGATGGCCACGCGCGGCGTGCAGGTGGAACAGGATGGCGACGTCGCCCGCATCGCGGTGGCCGCCGGCGAGCGCTGGGACGATTTCGTGCGCTGGACGCTGGGCCAGGGTTTCGCCGGACTGGAAAATCTCATCCTGATTCCCGGCACCGTTGGCGCCGCGCCGATCCAGAACATCGGCGCCTATGGCACCGAGGTGGCGGAGTTCATTGACAGCGTGGAAGCATGGGATATGCAGGAGCGCCGCGTCGCTGTGCTCGATCGCGCCGCCTGCGCCTTTGCCTATCGCGATTCGGTCTTCAAGCACGAACCGGGTCGCTATATCGTCACCGCCGTGCGCTTTGCGCTGCCCCGCTCGCGCGAGTTGCGCACGGACTATGCGGGCATTGGCGAGGAGCTTGTGCGCATGGGCGTGGATAAGCCGGCGCCGTTCCATGTGGCGGAAGCCGTGGTGCATTTGCGCACGAAGAAGCTTCCCGATCCCGCCGTGATCGGCAACGCCGGCAGTTTCTTCAAGAATCCCATGGTCGATGCAGCCCAGGGCGAGGCGCTCAAGCGCGAACATCCAGAGCTGGTGTCGTGGGTTGTCAGCGATGGGCGATGGAAACTCTCCGCCGCCTGGCTGATCGAGACGGCGGGCTTCAAGGGCATGCGCGAGGGCGATGCGGGTATTTCCAATCGCCATGCGCTGGTGCTGGTGAACCATGGTCGCGCCACGGGTGGCGAGCTATGGGCGTTTGCGCAGAAGGTGATCGAAGGCGTGCGCGCGAAATTCGGCGTGCAGCTGGAGCCGGAGCCGGTCGTCGTTTGATCTCCCTCTGGCCCCTCCCCTGTGGGAGGGCACCCTGTGCCCGACAAACCTGCAGAGCACAACCTTCAGCGCCGCGTCCTTGTAGGAGCGCACTTGTGCGCGACCACGGAACGCCAGCGTTTGCGCACCGCCGACCCGTCGCGCACAGGGTGCGCTCCCACAGGTGAGGCGTCGCGCACCATTACGCCGTCTTGCGCTCCAAGATTAAGCAGGAACACCGCAATGGTGTGCAGCTGGAGCCGGTCGTCGTTTGACGGCAGACCCGGCCCCTCCCCTGTGGGAGGGCACTCTGTGCCCGACAAACCTACAGAGCGAAACCTTCAGCGCACCGCGTCCTTGTAGGAGCGCACTTGTGCGCGACCACGGAACGCAAGCGTTTGCGCACCGCCGACCCGTCGCGCACAGGGTGCGCTCCCACAGGTGAGGCGTCGCGCACGATTACGCCGTCTTGCGCTCCAAAATTAAGCAGGAACACCGCAATGGTGTGCAGCTGGAGCCGGTCGTCGTTTGACGGCAGACCCGGCCCCTCCCCTGTGGGAGGGCACCCTGTGCCCGACAAACCTACAGAGCGCTACCTTCAATGCACCGCCTCTTGCAGGAGCGCACTTGTGCGCGACCACGGAACGCCAGCGTTTGTGCACCGCCGACCCGTCGCGCACAGGGTGCGMTCCCACAGGTGTGGGCGTCGCGCTCGATTACGCCGTCTTGCGCTCCAAATTAAGCAGGAACACCGCAATGGTGTGCAGCTGGAGCCGGTCGTCGTTTGACGGCAGACCCGGCCCCTCCCCTGTGGGAGGGCACCCTGTGCCCGACAAACCTACAGAGCGCTACCTTCAGCGCACCGCGTCCTTGTAGGAGCGCACTTGTGCGCGACCACGGAACGCCAGCGTTTGTGCACCGCCGACCCGTCGCGCACAGGGTGCGCTCCCACAGGTGAGGCGTCGCGCATGATTACGCCGTCTTGCGCTCCAAATTAAGCAGGAACACCGCAATGGTGTGCAGCTGGAGCCGGTCGTCGTTTGACGGCAAACCCGGCCCCTCCCCTGTGGGAGGGCACCCTGTGCCCGACAAACCTACAGAGCGCAACCTTCAGCGCACCGCGTCCTTGTAGGAGCGCACTTGTGCGCGACCACGGAACGCCAGCGTTTGCGCACCGCCGACCCGTCGCGCACAGGGTGCGCTCCCACAGGTGTGGCGTCGCGCGTGCTTACGCTGTCTTGCATTCCAGATTCGGCAAGAACGCCGTGATGATGCCGATCAGCGGCAGATACGCGCACAAGCCGTAGACATACTCGATGCCACGCGCATCGGCGATATGTCCCAACACCGCGGCGCCGATGCCGCCCATGCCGAAGGCRAARCCGAAGAACAGSCCSGACACCATSCCCACGCGGCCAGGAATCAGTTCCTGCGCGTAGACCAGGATGGCGGAGAAGGCCGAGGCGAGGATCAGGCCGATGATCACCGTGAGCACGCCCGTCCAGAACAGGCTGGCATGTGGCAGCAGCAGGGTGAAGGGTGCGACGCCGAGGATCGATGCCCAGATCACCCATTTGCGGCCGATGCGATCGCCCACCGGGCCACCGATCAAGGAACCGGCCGCCACGGCGAACAGGAACACGAACAGGTGTGTCTGCGCACTCTGCACGGACACGCCGAAGCGGTGCATCAGGTAGAACGTGTAGTAACTGCTCAGGCTCGCCAGATAGAAGTACTTGGAGAAGATCAGCAGTCCGAGGATCAGCAGCGACCACGCCACCTGCGACTTGGTCAGCACGAGATGCGACTCGCGCCTGGCTTTGGCCTTGCCGCGCACGGCGTGGTGATCGCGATACCACCGGCTCACCTGCAGCAGCACCACGATGGCGAGCAGCGCGGCCAGCGAGAACCACGCCACGCTGCCACGACCATGCGGCACGATGATCCACGCCGCCAGCAACGGCCCCAGTGATGCACCGGCGTTGCCGCCGACCTGGAACAGCGACTGTGCCAGGCCGTGGCGACCGCCCGAGGCCATGCGCGCCACGCGCGAGGATTCGGGGTGGAACACTGAAGAGCCGGTACCCACCAGTGCCGCGGCGATCAGCAACACGGTGAAGTTGGGCGCGGTGGCGAGCAGCAACAAGCCGCACAAAGTGAAACCCATGCCCACCGGCAAGGAATACGGCATCGGCTTCTTGTCAGTGACCAGACCCACCGCCGGCTGCAGCAGCGAGGCCGTGATCTGATAGGTCAGCGTGATCAGGCCGATCTGCGCAAAGCTGAGATTGAAGCCGCTCTTGAGSATCGGRTAGATSGCCAGGATCAGCGACTGGATCATGTCGTTGAGGAAATGCGAAAAACTGATCGCCCCCAGCACGCGGAAACCGGTCCGCTCGGCGGCGGCCTGCGTAGTGTGAAGACTCGGGGCCGGGCCCTGCGGCGAGGCGTTCGCGCCGCCTGGCGCGGTATCGATGCGGCTGCTCATGATGGAAACGGGGGCTGAGAGAAAACAAGAGGGGAATCCTGGCGCCCATCGTAAATGGCGCAATTCCGCCTGTCCTGCGAGAATAGGGCCGCAACCTTGGAGAAAAGGACATGCCCCGTCCCGTGACTCGCCGCAACGCCGGTGTGGATGCTGCGCCGTCCGCGCCACACGGC
>NZ_JBFTRY010000078.1:0-16021 GCF_056399745.1 Dyella sp. 01N36 | reverse complement strand
GTTCGTGGACGTGGTGATCACCGAGGCGATGAGCAACTCGCTGCGCGGCCGCGTCAAGCTCGCCGAAGAAGACATCGCGCTGGCCTCGTGACGGCGCCCATCTCGATCCGGGAAATCGGCGCCGACGAGTTCACCCTGGTCTGGCCGCTGTTCCGCAGCGTGGTGGCCGCGGGCGACACCTACAGTTACCCGCCCGACCTGAGCTTCGAACAGGCGCGCGACTGGTGGACTTCGCCGCCCACGCGCTGCTTTATCGCCGAACGCGAAAAACTGGTGCTGGGTTGCTACATGCTTCGCGCCAACCAGCCGGGCCTGGGCGACCACGTGGCCAACGCCGGCTACATGGTGTCACCCGCCGTGCGCGGCCAGGGCATCGCCTCGGTCATGTGCGAACATTCCATGGCGCTGGCCCGCGACGCGGGCTTCACCGCGATGCAGTTCAACTTTGTGGTCTCAACCAATACCTCCGCGGTGCGCCTATGGCAGCGCCACGGCTTCCGCATCGTTGGGCAGGTGCCGGGCGCATTCCGCCATGCCGCACATGGCCCGACCGATGTCTACGTGATGCACCGCCCTCTCTGACGCATACCGATGACCAACGGCCTCCATCAACGCGACTTTTCCCTCGAGCCGGAAGACAACGCACGGCTCTCCAATCTCTGCGGTCCCTTCGATGAGCATCTGCGCCAGATCGAGCTTCGCCTGGGCGTGGAGATCAATCATCGCGGCGCGCTGTTCCAGGTGATCGGCGAGGAAGCCGCGTCGCGCGCGGCGGAAAAAGTGCTGCAAGCGCTTTACCTCACGACCGAAAACGAATCGCTGAACGGCGCGAAGATCAATCTGCAGCTGGCCGACTCGGGCATCGAAGCCATCGTCAACGATACCGACGGCACGCAGGAAGTCACCATCCGGGTGAAGCGCGGTGTGATCAAGGGCCGCGGCCCCAACCAGGCGCGCTACCTGCATGCGATCACCACCCACGACATCAGCTTCGGCGTGGGCCMGGCCGGTACCGGCAAGACCTATCTCGCCGTCGCCAGCGCGGTCGAAGCACTCGAGGCCAATCGCGTGCAGCGCCTGTTGCTGGTGCGCCCGGCGGTGGAAKCGGGTGAAAAGCTCGGCTTCCTGCCCGGCGATCTTTCGCAGAAAGTCGACCCGTACCTGCGACCGCTCTACGACGCGCTGTACGAAATGCTGGGCTTCGAAAAAGTCGCCAAGCTGATCGAGCGCAACGTGATCGAGATCGCGCCGTTGGCCTATATGCGCGGCCGTACGCTCAACGATTCGTACGTCATTCTCGATGAAGCGCAGAACACCACCGTCGAGCAGATGAAGATGTTCCTGACGCGCATCGGCTTCGGCTCGGTGGCAGTGATTACGGGCGATGTGAGCCAGGTCGACCTGCCCCGCCACGTGCGCTCGGGCCTGCGCCATGCGGTGGAAGTGCTGCGCGGCGTGGACGGCATCAGCTTCACCTTCTTCACCTCGCGCGACGTGGTGCGCCACCCGCTGGTGGCGAAGATCGTGCGTGCGTACGAGGCGTTCGAGCAGACGTCCGAAGAGCCGCCGCGATGAGCGCTGCCGTAACCGTTTCTGTGGGCTACGCCGCATCGCGCAAAGGCGTGCCGGCGGCGGCAAGCTTTCGCCAGTGGGTCGAAGCAGCGCTGCGCGGCGCGAAGCGGCGCAAGACCACCGAGCTTTCGATCCGCATCGTGGACAGCAAGGAAGGACGCACACTCAACCGCGACTATCGTGGCAAGGATTACGCGACCAACGTCCTGTCCTTCCCGGTGGAGCTTCCACCCGGCGTCAACCTGCCGCTTATCGGCGACCTGGTGATCTGCGCACCGGTCGTGGCGCGCGAGGCGGCGGAGCAAGGCAAACCATCGCGCCACCATTGGGCGCATATGACGGTGCATGGCGTGCTTCATCTCATCGGTTACGACCATATCGACGACCAGGAAGCCGAACAGATGGAAGCGCTCGAAACGCGCATCCTGGCAGGACTCGGCATCGACGATCCCTACGCCGTCGACGACTGACGGCGCCATCCGCTTCGCAGGCTTTTGCGCTACAAACTCGCGCTCATCAAAACCAGCACGCGAAAAACAGCGCGCAACTGGTTGATCGCTGTCATCGATCCATCTCATACCCTGCTGCAATGCGTCAGCTTGATGTCAATCGTGCGTCCTGCGCGAGTGACGCGTATTCATTTTTTGAACTGATATCTAACTGTTCCTGAGCGTTTTCCCGGTCGAAGACAGGCGAGGTTCATCGCCAAGGCACTATTCCTTTCCGGGTCCGGTAAGTGACGCATCGCATCAACGAGGAAACGTCATCCGACGTCGCGGCACGTAAGCCACCCTTCCTCCGGACTTCAATTCACTGGCCGCCATCTCCGCGAGATGTGCCTATTTCCGCCCCGCTTCGGCGCACGGGTGCAGGCGTCTGCGTGACGTCACTTGCCAAAGGCGAATGTTTTGAAGACCGACCTCCTGCCCACCGAACGCTTTCCCCATACCGCCGCTGCACCATCCAGAGAACTGGCACCTACACGCAAGTCCTCGCTCGCGATCGTGCCACGCCTGGCTGGCTATGGACTGCTGGGTTTCATCGCATGGCTGCTGATCTCCACGCTGCTCGAGCCCTGGCTTTCGAACCGCGCCACGCGCGCCGTGCTCAACGCCCCCGCCATGCTTATCACCACGCCCATCAGCGGCACCGTCAGTGAACTGCATGCACAGATCGGGCAGCCGATCGAACCGGGCCAGACGATTGCCGTCATCAAGAACAACACCGTGGCACGCGATTCGCTGACTACTTTGCTGACCCAGCGACTCGATCTGCAGAGCCGACTCGATGATCTCGACCATCGCATCCAGGCGGATCAACGCATGCTCGAGTACGTCAACCACCAGTACGACCAGTATCAGAACGCCAATGTGTCGCAGCTGAAGAACAACTACGCGTCGCTGCAGGCGCAGCAGGATGCAGCCTCGGCCAAGCTGGAAGAGCTGGACAGCAAATACCAGCGTGCGATGACCTTGCAGCGCGATGGCGCCGTGAGCGCGGCCACCGTGTCGGCGGCGCGCGCCGAGGCGGACGCTGCCCGCAATGAAGCCGATGCACTGGACAAAAGCGCCAACGGCATGGGCGCCAGCATCGCCGCCGCACAACGCGGCATCTATGTTGCTTCGGGTCAGAGCAGCAACGACCAACTGACCCAGCTTTCGCAGAGGCGCGCCGACCTGCAGAGCAGCATCACCGGTGAGCAGGCCCAGCTGGACGCACTGAACAAGCAGATGAGCGACCTCAACAACCTGGTCAACCACGAACAGGATCGCGTGCAAGCGCTCTCCGATTACGCGGTGAAAGCCTTCGGCAACGGTGCGGCGCAAGACATCGTGGCACCCGTCGGCACCCAGGTGACGGCCGGAGCAACCCTGGTACGTGCCTCCGATTGCAGCAAGACCGACGTGGTTGCTGTCTTCCCGGCCCGGATGGCTGGACGACTGAACGTGGGCACGAAGTTGCGCGTGCAGATCGAACCTTCAGGTCGATCACACGATGCGCACATCTCGCAAATCCTGCCCACCGCKAACGAAGCGCTGCAGAACGGCTACAGCGCCCCCTTCCCGTATGCCGAAGATGGCTCGGTCTACGCGCTCGCCCAGTGGGACACGCAAGACGGCGCCAATGCCGGCATACCGGCGTGCACCCCGGGACGCAGCGTCACGGCGAGCCTGCGTTGACCTCATCCTTGGAGGCCGGCATGTTGATACGACGACCTTACATCTCCGGCATCGGGCTGCTGCTGGCCGTGATGGCATCCAGTCCCGCACTGTCGACGGGCGTGACCCAGCAACAACTTGCCGACAGCACGTGCTCGGTGCTGCGCTCGGCGGCCGCAGCCACTCCCGGGCAAGGGCCGATGCTGTTGCCGAGCTACCCCAATCTGCAACCCGGATCGGTGAGGGCGCTCGAGAATGTCGCCTTCGTCTACGACAACGCGCTGGCCGGCATCGCCCTAACCGCCTGTGGCGACACAGCGCAGGCCAAACGCATCGCGGACGCACTGCTGATCGCCGCATCGCATGACCCCACGTTCAAGGATGGCCGTCTTCGCAACGCCTATCGCAGCGGTGCGATCGCGGGCGACAAGGTGGAGTTGCCCGGCTACTGGGAGAGCAAGGGCAACTATTGGAGTCAGGATCCTTACCAGGTGGGCACGGCCACCGGTAATGCGGCGTGGGCATCGCTATTGCTGCTGACCGTCTATGACAGCAGTCACGACCGACGCTACCTGGATGGCGCCGTAGCCCAGCTGCACTGGATACAGGCCCACACCCTGGGCACGGCGCCCGCCGCATACGAAGGCGGACTGTTCGGCTACGACAACGCCCAGCGCCCGCAGCACTGGAAAGCGACGGAACACAATCTGGACGTCTATGCGGCTGCGACATGGGCCGGACGCGAGACGGGCGATGCCGCGCTGGCACAACAGGCCAGGGTTGCCGGCGACTTTGTGAAGTCGATGTGGGACCCGACCCAACATCGGTTTTTCGTGGGAACCCTCGACGACGGCAAGACGCTTTCCCGTGACAAATCAGGCCTCGATGCGCAGGTGTGGCCCTTGCTCGCTTTCGATTCGCACCCTGCTGACTGGAACCAGGTGTGGCCCTGGATCGAGTCGCAACATCGCAGCGGCGACGGCTACGGGTATCGCCGCCAGCCTGATGGCGTATGGACCGAGGGAACGGCGCAGGTCGCCACGACGTTACAGGCGAGCGGCAAACCGGTACCCGACACGCTGTGGCAGCTGCTGACCGCACAGCGCAGCGCCAGCGGCATGCTCTACGCCACGCCGCAACCGCGCATCGCCACCGACTTTGCGATTGGCCCAACTTCCACCTACGCCGACTTTTTCTACTACCACCAGCCCCATCTCGGCGCGACGGCCTGGACGGCCCTGGCGGCCAAGGGCTGGAATCCCCTGGTCGGTCGCACGATTCGCCACGCGGAGCAGGCGCCATGAGTTTTCCCTTCGACGACATGTCCATGCTCGAGGTGATTGGACTAACCGTGCTGCTGGGTGCGGGGATGGCACGCTTTGCCAATCCGCATCGCCCGTTCGACCGCCTGCTGTTCGGATTGCTGTCCGGCGGTCTACTGCTGCGATACGCGCTCTGGCGCAGCGCCGACACGCTGCCGGATGCCACGCATGGTGTTGCCAGCGTGTGGTCCTACGTGTTCTACGCATTCGAGATGGTCTCCATCGTGTACACCCTGGCGGCCATCGCCGTGATGGTGCGTCGGCGCGACAACCGCCCGCAGGCCGATGCCGGCGAAAAGCGCCTGCGTGCAGCGGGTGCGAACGTGCCCGCAGTCGACGTCTTCATTGCCACCTATAACGAAGACTGGCAGATCCTGGAAAAGACCATCGTCGCCGCCAAGGCGATCGATTATCCGAAGGTCGCCGTATGGGTATTGGACGATACGCGCCGCGACTGGCTGCGCGACCGTTGCGCCGAGCTTGGCGTGAACTACGCCCGTCGGCCCGACAACCGCCACGCCAAAGCGGGCAACCTCAACAACGGCCTGCGGCTCTCCGCCGACCACACCAATGCACCCTACATCCTGGTGCTGGACGCCGACTTTGCGGCGCAGAAAAACATCCTCTACCGCATACTCGGCCTGTTCGCCGATCCCAAAGTGGCGCTCGTGCAGACGCCACAGTTCTACTACAACGCCGATCCGATCCAGCACAATCTGGGTGCGACGGATAGCTGGGTGGACGAGCAACGCGTGTTCTTCGACGTGTTCCAGCCTTCGCGCGACGCGTGGGACTCGGCGTTCTGCGTGGGCACTTCGTTCGTGATTTCGCGCAAGGCGATCACGGACGCCGGCGGCTTTCCGACCGACAGCGTGTGCGAAGACATCCACACCACCTATCTGCTGCGACGAAGCGGCTATATCACGCGATGGCTCAACGAACGCCTTTCGGTGGGACTGTCGGCCGAGGGACTGGTGGAGTACATCAACCAGCGCGGCCGCTGGTGCCTTGGCACCATGCAGGTGGCCTTGCTCAAGGACGGCCCCTTGCGCGGCTCGGGCTACAAACTGATCGACCGCCTGCATTACATCCACGGCATGCTGCACTGGATCGGCAAACCGTTCCTGCTGATGATGCTGGTGGCGCCGGTGTTGTACTGGTACTTCGGCATCGCCGCGTTTTACACCTCCCCTGAGCGATTCCTGTACTACGGATTGCCGGCCCTGATCGGCTTCTGGTTCTACGGTCCGTGGATCACCGAACGCAGGACGCTGCCCATCTTCACCGAGGTGACGCAGCTGGTGGCGGCCTACGCCGTGACCCGAACCATCATCTCGGCCTGCTTCCGTCCGTTTGGACGTCCGTTCAAGGTCACCGCCAAAGGACTGGATCGCAGCAAGGTCGTGGTGCACTGGAGACTCGCCGGATTCTTCATCGCGCTGATGCTCCTCCTCCAGGCCGGCGCGGCCAACACCATCATGAAGGCCGACATGAGTGCGGGCACGGTGTTCAACCTTGGCTGGACGCTGATTGCCCTGGTGCTCAACCTGGCTGCCATCATGGCCTGCGTGGACCTTCCGCGACTGCGCCAGGAGGAACGGTTTCCCTTCAGCCGCACCGCACGCTGGCGTGTCGGTGCGCAGGAGGAGAGCAGCCAATTCATCGACATCTCGCTCAGCGGCGCTGCCCTGCGTCGCGGCCCTGGCATGCCTGCCCGCGGCGAGCGGCTGCGCGTCCTGGTTCCCGAGGTGGGCTGGGTACCGGCACGAGTCGCTCGCCACAGCAAGCGGCGACTGTGTGTGCACTTTGAAACCAATGAAGCATTGCGGCATCGATTGATCGAACTGATCTTCAGCCAGGCGCCGCACAACATCGCCATCAAGGCGCGGCCGCTGCGTGCCTTCCTGCGCCTGGCGCGTCTCGCCGGCCTGCCCATTCCGCCGCGCTGAATCCGGAGATACCCATGAAGCCCTTGATTGCCGCTGTATCGCTTACGACGTGCCTGCTGGCCGCCTGCACGATGGAGCCCACTTATCAGCGCCCGACCATGCCAGTCCCCAACCGTTATCCCGAACAGGCAAGGCCCACCCAGGCCGCGACAACGCCCGCACCAGCGCCAGCGCCGGCGATGCCCGAACTGGAATGGCGTGACTTCTTCAAGGACCCGGTACTGCAGCGCTTGATCGAAATTGCGCTGGACAACAATCGCGACCTGCGCATCGCCGCCGCCAATATGGCCGAGGCACGCGCGGGCTATGGCGTGGCGCGTGCGAATCTGTTTCCCGAAATCGATCTGCAGGGCTACGCCGGACGCCAGCGTCTGCCCGGAATGACCCAACAACCGAGCAACGGACTGCTGGGCCCGATCCAGAACAACCGAACCACCGCCGCCTCGTTCAATACCTTCCAGGCGCAGGCCGGCATGACCAATTACGAACTCGATTTCTTCGGCCACCAACGCGCCATTGCACATGAGTCGGGCAAGCTGGCCGAGGCCAGCGCCGCCGACTACCAGGCCGCCCGCATCGCCGTGATCGGCGAGGTCGCCGACGCCTATCTGGCACTCAACGCCGATCGCGCGCTGCTGCAATTGGCCCAACAGACGCTCGCCGCGCAGCAGCAACACGCGCAGGTGATGCAGAACGCCTTCAGGGACGGTGGCGTGTCGGAGTTCGACATGCGTCGCTCCCAGACCCAGGTAAGCGCCGCCCAGGTGGACGTGGAAGACGTACAGACCCGCATCGCCAAGGACATCAATGGCATTACGGTGCTGATCGGCCAGCCGTTGCCGGCGGGTTACGGCACACCGAGCCAGTGGCAGGCGCCTCTGTTGACCAACGTACCGGCAGGCCTACCCTCGTCCTTGCTCGATCGCCGTCCCGACATCGTGGCTGCCGAGGATCGCCTTCGTGCGGCCAATGCCGACATCGGCCGCGCCCGTGCGGCCTTCTTCCCGAACATTGCACTCACTGCCGCGCTGGGCGCCTTGAGCGGTGGCCTCTCCAACCTGTTTTCGGCCGGCTCGCTGGCGTGGAACGCCGGTGCTTCGGCAGCCATGCCGCTGCTGGACTGGGGCAAGAACAAGAATGAGCTCTCTGCGAGCAAGGCCCGCTACACCGGCGCCACGGCCGCCTACGAGGGCACCGTCCAGCAGGCCTTCCGCGAAGTGGCCGACGCGCTGGCCGTGCGCGACCACATCGTGCCCGAGCTCAAGGCCCAGCAGGAGCTGGTCGACCAGTCGCAACGCGTCTATGGCATTTCGCAGGTCCGCTTCAAGGAGGGCATGGACGATTACATCGCCACCCAGGATGCTCAGCGCTCGCTCTATGCCGCCCAGCAAAAGCTGGTCGGCCTGCAGCTCGACCAGGCGGTGAACCAGGTGAACCTCTATAAGGCCCTGGGCGGCGGCTGGAATGGCCGTGTCGGGCAGACGGCCGGGGTCGCCAGGGCGCCGTCGCCACCGGCGGGGGCGGCCAGCGCCCGATGAATTCCTCACGGCCTGGGCGGGGCCGCCCTTGCTGTATCGGACCCCTCCCCTGCCTTGTTCCTGAATCGTCACGAATTTTCCGCTAGACTGGCCATTCCGCCCGGATTCGGGCTGCATCCGCACGAGTAATGAACGAGGACCCTGGCAGTACCAGCGGCCCGGCCAACCGTAGTTGGTGGGATCGACTGGGCCATCTGTTTTCCGGCGAGCCGCGCAACCGCAAAGAGCTCATCGACGAGCTGCGCACCGCCCAGGCCAACGGCCTGATGTCGATCGACACCCTGACCATGGTCGAGGGTGCGATCAAGGTCACCGAGCTCAGCGTGGATGACGTCATGATCCCGCGCACGCAGATCGTGATGCTCTCGGCCGAAGCGCCGCTGCGCGAGATCCTCGACACCGTGGTCGAATCCGGCCACTCGCGCTTCCCCGTGCACGGCGAAGACAAGGACGACATCCTCGGCATCCTGCTCGCCAAAGACCTGCTGCGTTTCGTTGGCAATGGCGATCATTTCGACATCGCCAGCGTGCTGCGTCCGGCGGTGCTTATTCCCGAATCCATGCGCCTCAACGTGCTGCTGGCGGAGTTTCGCCACACGCGCAACCACATGGCGCTGGTGGTGGACGAATACGGCGGCGTCGCCGGCCTGATCACCATCGAAGATGTGCTTGAGCAAATCGTCGGCGAGATCGACGACGAGCACGACGATGAAGAAGAACCCACGCTGATGCACGAGCAATCGGGCGGCGGCTGGGTGGTCAGCGCGCTCACGCCGATCGCGGATTTCAACGAACAGACCGGCGCCAACTTCTCCGACGAGGAGTTCGACACGGTGGGCGGCATGTGCACCTCCGAATTCGGCCATCTGCCGGAAGTGGGCGAGGAAATCGCCATTGGCGACTATCTGTTCCACGTCACCGAAGCGGACGATCGCCGCGTGCAGGCGTTCCGCGTGACCCGCCAGCAGGAAAGCTGAACGTGCAGCGTCGTGCTGGGACGCCGGCCTCGCCGCGCCTGAGTCCTTTTATCGCCAGCGTAGCCAGCCTGGTGCTGTGCTGCCTGCTGCTGTGGCCCTCGCACGCGCGTGCCGGCGTGGCCAATGCGCCGGGCAGCAACCTGGAAGTGTCGCTGATCACCTATGGTCCCGGCGACACCTACTGGGAACGCTTCGGACACGACGCCATCGAGCTGCGCGACAGCGTGAGCGGCGAAGCGGTGACCTTCAACTACGGCGTGTTCGACTTCGACGAAAGCGGCTTCCTGCTGCATTTCGCGCAGGGCCAGATGCACTACCTGATGGACGCCGCGCCCTCCGACGTCGACCAGCACTACTACGCCGAAGTCGGTCGCTCAGTGACACGCCAGCGCCTGGCCTTCACCCCGGCCCAGGCGGCCGACATGCGCGACTACCTGCTGTGGAACCTCCAGCCCGAGAACGCGCGCTACGACTACGACTACTACGTGCGCAACTGCGCCACCCGCGTACGCGATGCACTCGACAAGGCACTCGGCGGCATCCTGAAGCCGCAGCTCGAAGCACGCCCAGGCGGCATGACGTTTCGCCAGCAGACCGCGCGCTTGATGAGTCAGCAGGCCTGGCTGATGCTGATCCTCGATCTCGGCCTGGGTCCCTACGCCGACCAGCCGCTCAATGCCTGGCAGGAAGCATTCCTGCCGATGGAACTGCAGCAAGCCGTCAGCCACGTCACGGTGAAGAACACCGACGGCCATGCGCAACCGCTGGTCATTGGCGAACAGGTGGTGTCGCCCAATCGTCTCGATGCACCGCCGGCAACCGCCCCTGATCTTCGTCTCCCATTGGCCCTGGCCGGGCTGGTCTTTGCTGTCCTGCTGATCGCCGCCCACCGTTTTGCCCCAGTCCTTGGCGCCCTGCTCGGTTCGCTGTACCTGCTGCTGGCCGGCTTCGTAGGCATCGCGCTGCTGATCCTGTGGACGCTTACCACGCACCACTCCGCATGGGCCAACGCGAATCTGCTGCTGTTCAATCCCCTGGCCATCCTGCTGCTGCCGGCGTGGTGGCGTTCGCGCAAACACCTCGCCGCCTCGCGTTTCGCCACTGGCGTGATCATGCTGCAGCTGCTCGCCGTGCTGATCGCCTGCCTGCTGCATGTGCTGCCCGGTGTGGTGCAACAGAACCAGCCGTGGCTGCTGTTTGCGTTGCCGATCTGGCTGATGATGGCCTGGTGCATGCGTAGCCAGCGGGTGACCAACGTCGCGACGGCGTGAACCATTGTCGTTGCCCTGTCTTCCATGCCGGCGCATCATTTGCGCATGGATATGACCACCGCCAAACCCGCTGGCCTCACCCCTGCTTCCTCGATGGTCGTCAACTGCGTCGCCTACCGCTTCGACGGGCAACGCATCGGCGACATCAGTGTCGATGACATCAGCGAAATACTGAAGCAGCCCGACACGTTCGTGTGGGTCGGTTTGCACGAGCCGGACGAGTCCCTGCTGCACAAGCTGCAGGAGGAATTCGACCTGCATGATCTTGCGATTGAGGATGCCCAGGCGGCACACCAGCGCACCAAGATCGAAACCTACGGCGATTCGCTTTTCGTGGTAGTGCAGACAGCACAACTGGTGAGCGGGCATCTAGCCTTTGGCGAGACGCATGTGTTCCTGGGCCAACGCTATCTGGTGACGGTGCGCCACGGCGCCTCGCTCTCCTACGCCCCCGCCCGGCGCAACTGCGAACACACGCCGGACCTGCTCGCGCTGGGGCCGGCCTATGGTCTGTATGGCGTGCTCGACTACATCGTCGACAACCTGCTGCCCATCGTGCGCGACTTCCGCGAGGAGCTGCAGGAGCTGGAGAAGGATATCTTCTCCGACACCTTCAGGCGCAGCACAATCCGTCGTCTATAYGACATGCAGCGCGACCTGATGACCTTGCGGCTCGCGGTGGCGCCGATGCAGGACATCATCAGCCAGCTGGTGCGACAGCATCCGCAACTGATTCCAGACGAACTGCGCGCTTATTTCCGCGACGTGTACGACCACGTGTTCCGCGTCAATGAGTCGATCAGCGCCATGCGCGAGATGCTCGCCGCCGCCATCAACGTGAACTTGTCGCTGGTTACGTTCGGCCAGAACGAAGTGATGAAACGCCTCGCCGGCTACGCCGCCATGCTCGCCGCACCGACACTGATCACCAGTTGGTACGGCATGAACTTCGCGCACATGCCGGAGCTCAATAAGCCGTGGGCGTACCCTGCCATCATTGGCATTGTGGCGGTACTGGTAGGCAGTATTTATTACGTGCTCAAACGAAGCAAATGGCTCTAAGGACTCACTTTCCGCGCTCCACCTGTTCGACCAAAGCGAGCCGCCGCACCAGCCTGCGCCCTGACCAAGAAGTCGTACTACCCTGTCGCCGTCAATACGATGCCGCCAAACCGGGATAGTTCCGGTCGGCTTGAACACTCATCTTCCGGGGAGATCCATGCCCGTTTCCATACAACTTAAGCGCCTAAAATCTGCGCTTCGCCGGCATGTACTGCCAGAGGCAGAACGGCAGCTTCTGGCTACCGGCAAGCTGCTGTCCGACAGTGTCAAGGCCAAGAAGAATATCCAAGGCCTGGAAGATGTCGAATTCAGGATTTTCTCGCAGTGGGGTGACGACGGAATCATTCAGTGGCTCACCGCCCACCTCGATTTTCCGTCCAAAACATTTGTCGAGTTTGGCGTCGAGAATTACCGCGAATCCAACACGCGATTCCTGATGATGAACAACAATTGGTCCGGCCTCATCATGGACGGAGGAAAACAAAACATCGAAGAGATCATCGGGTCGGAGTACTACTGGCGATACGATCTGACGGCCAAGGAGGCATTCATTGATAGGGAGAACATCAACGAATTGCTCAGATTATCCGGACTCCCAACCGATATTGGCCTGCTCCATATCGATCTTGACGGGAACGACTACTGGATTCTCAACGAGATCGATGCCRTAGTGCCAACGCTATTAATCCTTGAGTACAACAGTGTGTTCGGGTTGGACCGGGCGATCACCGTTCCGTACGACAAGTCGTTCCAACGATCAAGGGCACATAGCAGCAATCTCTATTTCGGCGCGTCGCTCAGAGCCCTTCATCAGCTCGCATCTGCCAAGGGCTACGCCTTTGTCGGATGCAATAGCGCAGGCAATAACGCTTACTTCGTCAAGAGAGACGCCCTCAATGCGATCGTATGTGAGATACCGCTGGAACAGGGTTTTGTACTCTCGAAGTTCAGAGAGAGCAGAGCCCCCGATGGGGCACTCACCTACTTGAGCGGCGCGGACAGACTTCTTGCCATCAAGGGACTTCCAGTCTTCAACACAGATACTGGGCAGCTGGAAAAACTCTGATTCAGCAATGCTGCATCAGGAGCATCGCGGCGAAACGACGCCAAGAACGACCCGGCGTCGCCGTATGACACCGACGCCAGTCAAAAGTCCAGGAACAGCTCAAAGCCCCCGCTGCACGCTGCAGCGGGGGCTGCCGATCAATGAGACGACGCCGGGGTTTGCTCAACCGTCCACTGCTTCAGCCACGCATTGACCGTCTCATGCCACTGCACGCTGTTCTGCGGCTTGAGCACCCAATGGTTCTCGTCCGGGAAGTGCAGCAGCTTGCTCGGGATGCCGCGACGCTGCAGCGCCGTGAAGGCACCCAGGCCCTGCGTATCGGGAATACGGAAGTCCTTGGCCGAATGCACGACCAGCATCGGCACGCGCCAATCCTTGACGTGGTTGACCGGGTTGAACTTCTCGTAGTTTTCCGGATGCTCGTACTGCGTGCCGCCATTCTCGCGCTCTTCGAACCAGAGCTCTTCGGTGTCGTAATACATGGCACGCGCGTCGAACACGCCGTCATGGTCCACCAGGCACTTCCACGGCTGGTTCCACACACCGGCGATCCAGTAAATCATGTAGCCGCCGTAGCTGGCGCCCAGCGCGCAAGCGCGATCGCCGTCGAGGAAGCTGTACTTCGACAGCGCAGCACTCCAGCCCGCCTTGAGATCTTCCAGCGGCTTGCCGCCCCAGTCGCCAGAGATCGAATCGGTGAACGCCTGGCCGTAGCCCGTCGAACCATGGAAGTTGATGGTGACCACGGCAAAGCCCTGGCCCGCATACGTCTGCGGATTCCAGCGATAACTCCAGCTGTTGTTCATGGCGCCCTGCGGACCGCCATGGATGATGAAGGCCACCGGATACTTCTTGCCGGCCTTGTAGCCCACCGGCTTCACCACATAGCCCTGCACGGATTCGTTGTTCCAACCCTTGAAGGTGAAGAACTCCGGCTCGCCCATCTGGGTCTTCTTGAGCTGTTCGGCGTTGTAATGCGTGATCTGCTTGAGGCCCTTGCCCTGCAGATCGGCGACATAGAGATCCGCCGAACGCTTCAGATCATCGCGCTGCACGAGCAGCGACGACTTGCCGAGCGAATAGCCGCCCACTTCGCCGTTGCTGACGAGCGTGGTGGTCTTGCCGCTGGCCACGTCGACGGCAAACAGCGGATGCTGACCGTTGTCGTCGGCGGTGACATAAAGCGTCTTGCCATCGGCCGACACCTGCATGCCACCCGCGGAGCGATCCCAGCTCGGCGCCACTTCGCGCTTCTGCCCGCTGGCAAGGTCCAGCGCCATGATGCGGAAGCGATCGGCTTCGGACACCGGCACCTTCATGGCGAGGTAGTACAGCGTCTTGCCATCCGGCGACGGCACCGGGAACGCGTCCCACGCCAGGTTCTCGGCCGTGAGGTTGCGCGGTGCGGCGGAGCCATCGGCCGGCACGCTATAGACATCGAAATTGGTCGACCACGGCTCGCTGTTGCCGGCGATGCGCACGTCGAAATACACGGTCTTGCCATCGGGCGAGAAGCTGAACTCGCCATCATCACCGAACGGCTTGCTCGGCACATCGCCACCGATGCCACGCGTCAGCAGCATGGGTTGCGCCGTGGGCTGATCAAGATCGGCGATGTAGAGCTGCGCGCGACGACCGTCAGCCCAGGTATCCCAGTGACGCACGAAGAGCCTGTCGTAAACCGTGCCCGAGGCCTTGTCCTTGGCGCGGCCGTCCAGACGCTCCTTGGTGCAGGCCAGATCGGCGCAGTCGGTGAACACACCGAAGGTCAGCAAGGCTTTCTTGCCATCGGGCGAAAGCTTGTAGCCGTCGACATCGATCGGCGCGTGCGTCACCTGCGCTGCCGTGGCCGATGCGCCCAAGGGGCGACGCCACAGCTGCGAGACGCCATCCTTGTCGGCAACGTAATAGATGGCCGAACCGTCGGGCGCCCAGCGCGGCGAGGAAGCTTTTTCCACCAGCTTGACCGGCGCGCCGCCCTTGGCCACGTCAAGCACATAAATCGAAGTGACGCCCTTGTTCGCTGCGTAATCCGTGGCACGCACGGTATAGAGCGCCTGGCGACCATCCGGCGACAGCTGCGGATCGCCAACGCGATCCATCATCACCAGATCGCGGATAGTGAAAGGGTGGGTACCGTGGTTTTCGACCTCAGCCGCCACGGCAGAAGGTCCGGCCAGCGCAAGCGCCAGCGCGACAAACAAGGGTTTCATTGGGTGGGGTTCCTGGGTGTTGCGAAAGCGGTGACGGTACGAGTCGACGGGGGTCCGAGGCAAGGCACGGTGCGGCATGGGGAGCCACAGCAGCGAGGCGAACAGGTAGCTGGTCGGACCGCCAGCCTCGAACGTAGCGCTCTCATCGCCCCCTTGGCAGCCTGAAAGTTGGCGAAAACACCTCAGAAAGCGCCCGTCAAAACCCAAGGGAAGTGACCATCCCGAGCACTTTGAGACGGGGGTCTCACAAATCAACTGACGTGCAACGTCACTTTCTGCCCCGCTTTAGCATGCCGATCCACCGCAGCGAGACGGGCTCGACAATCCTGCAAAAAGCCTGATCCAATCAGGTTGCCGGGTCTCGTGACCCTATGCACAATCCACACACCCGCTACCCAGCGGGGACCTGCCAAGTGGCACAAGTGGCACATAACGTGCTGCAATTGCCGCGAGCTTCCTGGTCGTTCCAGGCCGCAGTAAGGGGGTCCGTTCCCGCCTAGGGGGAATCGGGACCGGGGCTCAGGGGGCATTACCGGTTAGCTAACCAAAACAGAGGAACAACCATGAAGAACGTGCAGAAGGGCTTTACCCTGATCGAATTGATGATCGTCGTGGCGATCATCGCGATCCTGGCCGCCATCGCCATCCCGCAGTACCAGAACTACATCACCAAGTCGCAGTTCTCGGAGTCGCAGACGATTGCTGACGGCCTGAAGACGCCGATCGTTGAGTACTACAACCAGACCGGTTCTTGCCCGACTGTCACCACCGCCTCGGCCACCACCGGCTTCCTGCCGGGCGTGAGCTACTCGGGCAAGTACGTGCAGAGCGCAACTATCGCCCCTTCCGGCACCACCTGTGCCGTGACGCTGACCTTCAAGGGCACCGGCTC
>NZ_JBFTRY010000077.1:0-29190 GCF_056399745.1 Dyella sp. 01N36 | reverse complement strand
GCATTGGTCACTGGCGGCACGGGCGGTATCGGTACGGCCATCATTCGCTACCTCGGGCGCCAGGGACACCGGGTCGCCACCAACTATCGTGACCAGTCCAAAGCCGAAGCCATGAAGGAAATGATGGCGAAGGAAGGCATCGAAGTACTGCTGGTGCCGGGCGACGTGAAAGATCCCGATTCCTGCGAAGCGATGGTGCGCATCATCGAGAGCGCGATGGGCCCGGTGGAAATCCTGGTCAACAACGCCGGCATCACGCGTGACACCACCTTCCACAAGATGACCTATCCGCAGTGGATGGAAGTGGTCAACACCAACCTCAACGCCTGCTTCAACGTCACCCGCCCGGTGATCGAAAGCATGCGCCACAACAAGTGGGGCCGCATCGTCCAGATCAGCTCCATCAACGGCCAGAAGGGCCAGTACGGCCAGKCCAACTACGCCGCCGCCAAGGCAGGCATGCACGGCTTCACCATTTCGCTGGCGCAGGAAAATGCCAAATTCGGCATCACCGTCAACACCGTCTCGCCGGGTTATGTAGGCACCGACATGGTGATGGCCGTGCCTGAAGAGGTGCGCGAAAAGATCGTCGCGCAGATTCCCGTCGGGCGCCTCGGCAAGCCTGAGGAAATTGCGCATGCCGTGGCGTTTCTGACCGGCGAAGAGGCGGCGTGGATTACGGGCGCGAATTTGTCGATCAATGGTGGGCATTACATGGGGTGGTGATTAGCCCCACACCATCTTCCCCACGGGCGGATTGAAGATAAACGCCCGTGCTGAGAAGGTTGGTTTGAAGAACCAGATCAAAGCTCGCTCAGTCGATGCCTCCCCGCGAGCACCCGCCCCTCACCCCAGCCCTCTCCCCGCAGGGGAGAGGGAGAAGTGGCGTGCACCGCGAAACCCGATAGCCGATAGCCGATGCGCAGCGTGGCCCCGCTTTAAGTCCTCAGGGATTCGGGCGCGTTGCGCAACGCTTTGAAGTATCCCCTGTGTACCCTCGGAGGTTGTCCCACGACGGCGCGCCTCGAGCGTTCGGGCTTATCCCAGCACGATGCTGCGGGCGTTATCAGGCCATTTTCTTTGGGTTACTTTCGACGCGAAGCTAGTCCCGTGGGATCTCTTGGGCCAGCAAAAGAAAAGTGACTCGAGCGGCGGCAGCCGTTCGAAACGCCCGCCGCGTAGGCGGCACCCTGGCCCAAACGCGACAACCAGAAACCGAGGCTCTGGATGACCAGCCTTCGGCTGTTGAAAAGCGCCTCCGGCCTGCGCCGGGATGACGAACTAAAAAGAAAGGCGCAGCGATAAAGACTTAGCTGCCCAGCAGCCTCTCCATCACCCGCCCCACCGCCGCAAAAGCGAACGCGCCGGTGACATGCGTAGCAGCACCCAACCCACCACCACACGCCAGATTCAAAGCCTCCGTCCCATCCGCCACCGGCGGCCGCGTCCCACACACCGTCCCATCCGGCTGCGGATACTGCACGTTCTGCAGCGAATACACCGCCGACACACCAAAGTAGCGATCTGGATTCTTGGGAAAATTGAAATCCTGCCGAAGCTTCTTGCGGATCAGACTGAACATCGCGTCGTGCTCCGTACGCGACAGATCGCGCACGCGGATCTGCGTCGGATCAGTGCGCCCACCCGCGGACCCCACCGTCACCATCGGCAGCTTGCGGCGACGACACCACGCAATTGCCTCCAGCTTCACGCGGAAGGCGTCGCAGGCATCGAGCACCACGTCGTAGCCGCGATCGAGCAGTTCATCGAGCGTGGACGTCGTGAGGAAACGTTCGATCGCGTCGATCTTGATGGCCGGATTGATCGCACGCAGGCGCTCCTCGATCACCTTCACTTTGGACTTGCCGAACTGGCCATCCAGCGCATGCAGCTGGCGATTGGTGTTGGAGACACAGATCTCGTCCGCGTCGATCAGCGTGAGATGGCCCACACCCGTGCGCGCCAGCGCCTCGGCGGCCCATGAGCCCACGCCGCCGATGCCGATCACGCAAACGTGACTGTGCATCAGCCGGTCGAGGCTGCCCACGCCATACAGGCGCTCCACGCCGGCGAAGCGCTCGCGCGGAAACGCCACACCCGCCTCATCGGCGGGCGGTGTGATGGGGTCTGCCACCGGAGCGGCGATTTCGGTCTGCATCGTTGGAGCCATGACAACACCTTGAAGTGACGCATTTTATCGGGAACTGTCCGCCGCTGCAGGGCTGCCGTTATGCTGGCGGCTTCACTCTGCGCCCACAGGGATCCACCCCATGCGTTCCGCCCTACTGCTCGTGCTCGGCCTGGTCATTGGCATCGTCGGCACCGTTTTCGCCATGAACGCGCTGCACGAGCACGAACCGTTCTCGCATACGGTGATGACCCTGATGTCCCACCATGCCGGCGCGCTCAGCGCCGCCGTGAAAACGCAGAAGTGCGACGCCGCGCAGGTGCAGCGGCATCTTTCCCGCCTGCTGGAAACCCAGTCCGACCTGGATGAGGCCTTCCCGGGCGTCGATCAACCGTTCAAGGACGAGGAAGCCAAGCTGCGCGAGAAGACTCAGGCGGCCCTGCAGGCGGCGCCTGCCGATTGCGCGGCGCTGGCGAAGGCGATCAAGCCCATTGGTGAAACCTGCCAGTCGTGCCATCAGCAGTATCGCTAGATCGCGGCGGTTTTCTGTGGGAGCGCACCCTGTGCGCGACTGAGCCTGACCGATGGCGTGCGTTCCAGTCGCGCACAGGGTGCGCTCCCACAAGAACAAGATTCCGTCCGATCAGATCTTTACCTTGCCGCGCAGGATCTGCCAGTACATCACCCAATCGCCGAGCAGGCTGTACAGCGGGTGGGTGAAGGTGGCCGGGCGGTTCTTCTCGAACACGTAGTGACCGATCCACGCAAAGCCATAGCCTGCCACCGGGGCCAGTAGCAGCCACCAACCATTGCCGGTGACGATGGCGGTGACGAGCACCGCCAGCACCAGCGTGCTGCCAACGAAATGCATGCGGCGGCACTGCACATTGCTGTGCTCGTTGAGATAGAACGGATAGAACTCGCGGAAGCTGGAATAGCCGGCCATGCGGATCGCCCTGGATGATTCCTGCTCAGCGTAAACCGCCCTGCCAGCCGATGCATGCGCGCATGCAGCATGCGGCGCATCACGCCGGCAGCGGGATGAACTCCTCTTCGTCGCCCACCACCTTGCCCATGCGCTGTGCCGCCCAGTCGGCCTTGGCCTGCTCGATGCGCTCGCGCGTGCTGGCCACGAAGTTCCACCACAGGTGGCGCTCGCCATCCAGCGGCGCACCGCCAAACAGCATCACGCGACTCTTGGTGCGCGCACGCAGCGGCGGCGAATCCGGGCCGGTCTGCACGGCGGCATGCATGGGCACGACGCTGACGCCGTCCCATTCCACTTCGCCGTCGACCACGCAGACACCGCGTTCCACGTGCTGTTCCGGCCAGGGCAGTTCGGCGCCCTCTTCCAGCGTCGCCTCGATGAAGAACATCGGAGCAAACACTTTGACGGGCGACTCCTTGCCGTAACCGGTGCCCGCAATCAGCACCAACTCAACTCCGGGCAGAGACAAGCGCGGCAGTTCATCGGCGCCGTGGTGATGAAACTCCGGCTCGACCTCGGCGTCCTTCTGCGGCAGCGCCACCCAGACCTGGATGCCATGCGTGCGAAATCCGCCGCCGCGTGCTTCCGGCGGGGTGCGCTCGGAATGCACGATGCCGCGGCCAGAGGTCATCCAGTTCACTTCGCCCGGGCGGATATCGGCAATGCTGCCGAGGCTGTCGCGGTGGCGGATCACGCCATCGAACAACCACGTCACGGTGGCCAGACCGATATGCGGATGCGGCCGCACGTCCATGCCCTTGTCGTCGAGAAAGGTCACCGGGCCCATGTAATCGAAAAACACGAACGGGCCCACGTGGCGCGCCTGCAAGACCGGCAGCAGGCGACGCACGTTGAAGCCGTCGCCCAGGTCGTGCACGCGTCCCTCGATCAAGATCGGTTGCTGTTCCATGGTGTCTCCTTACCAGGCGCGCTGGTATTGTTCCGGCGCGCTGATCGTCACGCCCAGTTCCTGTGCGGCACGACGCGGGAAATACGGATCGCGCAGGCTTTCGCGCGCAATCAAGACCACGTCGGCCGATCCTTCGTCGATGATGCGCGCCGCGTGTGTGGATTCGGTGATGAGACCCACGGCGCCCGTCGCGATGCCCGCATCGTGACGCACGCGCGCCGCAAACGGAACCTGGTAACCGGGCGACAGCGGAATCTTCACGTGCGGGATCAGGCCGCCGCTGGACACATCGATCAGGTCCACGCCCATCGACTTCACCTCGCGCGCAAGTTGCACGGTCTGCTCGACATCCCAGCCGCCTTCGCTCCAGTCCGTGGCGGAAACGCGCAGCCACAGCGGCAGATGTTCGGGCCAAACTTCGCGCACGGCCGTGATCACTTCGCGCACCAGGCGCGTGCGGTTCTCGAAACTGCCGCCGTATTCGTCGGTGCGATGGTTGCTCAGCGGCGAAAGGAACTGATGCAGCAGATAGCCGTGCGCGCCATGCAGCTCGATCAGCTGGAAGCCGGCCGCGAGCGCGCGCTCAGCCGCGGCGCGGAAGTCGGCAATCACCTTGGCAATGCCGGCACGATCGAGCGCCAGCGGCACGTGCCAATGCTGATCGAACGGTATGGCCGATGGCGCCACGGTCTGCCAGGCACCCGCATCGGCAGCCAGCGGACCGCCACCCTCCCACGGACGCATCGAACTGGCCTTGCGTCCCGCATGGGCCAGCTGCACGCCGGCGACGGCGCCTTGCGCCTTGATGAAGGCGATGATCGGCTGCCAAGCGTGCTGCTGGGCTTCGTTCCAGATGCCCACATCGCCGGCAGAAATGCGGCCCTCGGGTGAAATCGCGGTAGCTTCGGTGATCAGCAGACCGGCGCCGCCCACCGCGCGGCTGCCCAGATGTACGAAGTGCCAATCGTTGGGCAAGCCATCGGTGGCGGAGTATTCGCACATCGGTGCAATGACGAGGCGGTTGCGCAGCGACACGCTGCGTTGGGTGAACGGGGTGAAGAGTTTCATCGGCCTGCTCTGGGAGAGGGATCTGCCACACATGCCGGCACTCAACGCCCGGTTCAAGTACCCGAGTCGCCAGGTTGCGCCTGGAACCACTGAGCAATGTGTGCGGCGATGGCGTCGGGCATCTTCATCCAGCCGAAGTGATCGGCCTTGTCGTTGCCCAGGTCGCCGGCCGTGATTACTTGCTGAGTGTTCGGACTGCGCGGCATTTTCCCGAGCAACCATGACAGCGAGGCCTGCGGCACCAGCCAGTCGTCATGCATGCGCAATCCCAGTATCGGCAGCTCGAGCTTGCCCAACAGCGCTTCGAAATCGACCGGCATGCCCGCAGCGGCGTAGCGGCCTGTACGACCCGTGCGCGCCCAGTCGTCGATCAGCTGCCGCGCCTCGTTGCCGCCGAAGCCGATCCGACGTCCCGGCAAATGGCCGACCAAGCGCGCCAGCCACGGCGCCAACGCATAGGCCAGCCACAGCAGAGGCGCCAAAGGAAACTGACGCCAATACGGCGCCCCGCTCGCCACGACCAGCAGTCCTGCCACCTCCTTCGGATGCAGGCTCGCGTCGAGGGCGGCCATCTGTCCGCCCAGGCTGTGGCCGCCCAGCGTCAGGCGCGTCGAGGGCAGCGAGGCGCGCAGGACGGCCATGCCGGCGGGCAGGTCGTCTTCCAGCAGTTGTCGATAGCCCCAGTCCTCGTGCCGATCGGCCCGCTTGTTACTGGAACCGATGCCGCGCCATTCGTGGATGGCCACTGCTATACCACGCTCCGCCAGCCCCTGCGCCAGTGGCAGGTAATGCTTGGCCGCCACGCCCAGGGCCGGCAGCCAGTAGATCACCTGGGTCGCCTCAGTGGCGGGACGCTGCAATAGCAGTTCCGATCGCGCACCGTCGGCCGAGATAACGGGGAGCACATCGCAGGGAGGCAGTGCGGCGGAAACGAAAGAAGTGGCGGACATTCTTGGCACGCGTCGCAGGGAAGCGATGAAGGCTACGCCAATTCACGTGCGACTAAAAAGTCGCGGCAAAGAAAAGGCCGGCGAGCGCCGGCCTTTTCTTCATGCAGTAATGCTTTGATGAACTCAGGCGGGCGCCACTTCATCGGCTTGCAGACCTTTCTGCCCCTGCACCACCTTGAAACTCACCTTTTGCCCCTCTTTCAGGCTACGGAAACCTGAACCGCTAATCGCCCGAAAATGCACGAAGACATCCGGGCCGCTTTCACGGCTGATGAAACCAAAGCCCTTGGCGTCGTTGAACCATTTCACAGTGCCAACTTCACGATCCGACATGACTCACTCCGATCAACTCGATGCTGAGACAAGTCAGCCCCCCCTTTGGCCGACGGCTTACTGCGCATGCAGGGATCGGGGTGTAGCGATGTGGACTCATCAAGAGTCGCGCATCGGGCACGCACGTGACCGAGCAACCACAGTGAATCCAGCATAACGGATTTCTTTAATGCAAGTGAATGGCTTTAATCACTGCTTTTGATTTTCACATTTCAATGACATTTGCGAATAAAACAAAAAAGCCAGGCATTGCTGCCTGGCTTTTTCTTTGGCGTTTGAAACCGCCTAATACCGCTAGCTTATTACTGCGGGATCACTTCGTCGGCCTGCAGGCCCTTCTGACCCTGCACGACCTTGAAGGAGACCTTCTGGCCTTCCTGCAGGCTCTTGAAGCCATTGCCCTGGATCGCGCGGAAATGCACGAAGACGTCCGGGCCGTTGTCACGGCTGATGAAGCCGAAGCCCTTGGCGTCGTTGAACCACTTGACGGTACCGATCTGACGATCAGACATGTAAATCACTCCGTAGGATTTGAACAGACTCAGCCCGCACGACATGTGCAGGCCGGCTTACTGGTGTGCAAGGAAACCCTAGGGGTGAGGCGATGAGGCTAGATCGAGATCAGCGGCATCGGGTCACAAAACTCTGGTGACCCCAGCAAACACAGTGAGTGCATCATAACCGCTCCCAGGCTGTATTGCGACTGGTTCCATGCCTCAAAACCTGAATGAATAACCGTTAGGTCTTACAAAACGGTGTTTGATTTTCACGCCATCTTCGCATTTCATCTCGTCCCTTGGATGGGCAGAGCGACCCGCTCAACCCGCATCCCTCGCGCAGGAGTAGCTCCATGATGTTTCGCCACCACCGCCTCGCCCTGCTCGCCCTTGTCGCCGGCGGCGTGATACTCGGCGGCTGTTCCGATAAGCCCCAGACGCGCGCCACGACCTCCACCCACACCACGACGGCCCAACCGGCCAGCCACGCAACGGGAACGGCTGGCGCGACGACGGGCACGACTAAACCCCGTACTGGCACTGTGACCACCTCCGGTGGCAAACCGCTGCCCAACAGCACGGGTATTCCTGCCTGTGACGACTACCTGGCCAGCTATGTCTCCTGCCATGCCGTCGCCGGCGTCTATACGCCCGACCAGTTGCAGTCGCGCTATCAGGACATGCGCACCAGCCTGCTGCAGGATTCGGTAGACCCCAATACGCGTCCGCAACTGGGCGCTCGGTGCACGGCGCTGGCCAAGCAGCTGCGCGAAACGCTGCAAGGCAAGGCGTGCGCACCGGTCTCTCCGGCGGCGGGCAGCAGCGCGCACTGAGCTTTAGCGCAAAAGCGCACGCAGTGCGGCAGCGACAGAAGCCGGCCGACTGCGTGYGATTTTTACCTTGGGCGTGGCGTGCCACTGGGCCATGGCCCGGATGGCGTTGGCGACTTCCTCAAGCAAGCGTGGGGTCGCCTCGACATCGGGCTCAAGGAATAAGGCCTTGACCTCGAACACGCCCTCGCGACGATGTGCCTTCGCATCCAGCCGGCCGATCAATTGGCCGCGATGAAGAATGGGCAGCACGTAGTAGCCATAGCGCCGCTTGGGCGCCGGCACATAACACTCGATGGTGTATTCGAAACCGAACAAGGCCTCGGCACGCGCACGATCCCATACCACCGGATCGAACGGCGACAGCAACGTCGTGTGCGTCGCGCGCAGCTGGCCCGCCGCTGCCTGCGCGAGCGCGGCAGCATGATCGGGATGCACGTAGGCAGGCACATTCCAATCGGCCACCTGGACCATCAACAGCTCGCCTTCGGCCACCAGCGGCGCAAGCTCCTTGTCCGTCACCGCGGGTTTCAAGCGGTAGTAATCCGCGATYCAGCGCGCCTGCGTCACGCCCAGCGCGCGCACGCTGTCGAGGATGAAGCGGCGACGCAAGGCCTCGTGATCGAGTGCTAGCAGCGCGCGATCCAATGGCGGATCGAGTTTCGCCAGCACGCGTTCCTCAAGATCATAGACACGCTGGAAACGCTCCCGTCGCGTCACCATCAAGTCGCCCAGCGCAAACCACGCTTCCAGCCAGCGCTTTTCAGGTTTCCACGACCACCAGCCGCCAGCGCCCTTGGTCTCGCTTTCGAAATCCGCCGCGCGCGCGGCACCGTTGTCGCGTATGCGCGCCAACAGCGCATCCATGCCCTCGCGATGTTCGCGATGCATGCGATCGGCGTGCTTGTAAGCCCAATGCATCGCGCGCTGCCTGCGCCAGGCCTGATGAAGTGCGAGATCCGCCGACGGCACGAAGCACGCTTCGTGCGCCCAGCATTCGGCAATACGTCCGTTATCGAGCGCATCTTCCAGCCATTGCGGGTCGTAGTCACCCAGGCGCGAATGCAGCACGAGATAAGGACTGCGAGCGACGACATGGATGCTGTCGATCTGCAGCAGACGCATGCGCGTTATCGCATCGACCACATGCATGGGCTTGGCCCGCGATTTCGGCTTGCTGAGCAGACCCTGCGCCGCCAGGTGAAGACGCCTTGCCTGCGTCAGATTCAACGCCATGTGTGAGGCGGATGAAGGAACCGACAACGGTAACGATGACTTCACGTGATCACGATGCCTGTGTTGAGGCGGCATTTAGCCGTGCTTTGTTAGTTTGTATGCAGCGCGAAGGACATGCAGCGCGACATTGCAATCCATCACTGCCCCATCGCGCGCATCCGTTCACGAGCCACGCATTCTGGCATGGAGTCACGACGATGAAATCCCGCACACCTCTGATCGCTCTTGTTACCGCCGGTTCGCTGATGCTGGCGGGCACGGTGTTGGCGCAAGACCAGACCATGCCGACGCCTCCGCCCCCGCCGCCATCGCCGGCACAAACGATGCCTGCGCAACCGATGCCCACACAACCGACGCCTCCGCCGCCGACGCAGGTCATACCTGCAACGCAGCCGACGCCTCCGCCACCGCCGGGCGGTACGCAGGCCCAGACCGCCAGCGGTAATCAGCCGGTGACAATCAACTCCAGCGTTCCGCCGGTGAACGCAGGTCCGGCGCCGAGCTTTGAGCAGCTGGCCAATGGCAAGAAGTACATTTCCGAAAGCGATGCTTCGGCCTATCCGCTGCTGGCCAATGACTGGATCTATGTGGACAAGGGCCACGCCGGCCGCGTGAGCAAAGCTCAGTACGAGGCTTGGTTAAGCAACAACCGGTAAGATGAGGCAGTTCGGACGCGGGTCGTCGGCAACGGCGGCCCGCGTCGTCATATGCGATACAGGAAGCCGCTGGTATTCAGGCACTCCCCCGGCGCTGCGCTCCTGATCGCATGCCCGCCCAGGATGGAGCCTCACGATGCGACTCACTTCCCTGGCAGCCGTCTCGCTCACGCTTGGCCTGCCTTCCCTCGCTGCGCATGCGCAGAATCCCAGTCCGATGGACATCCGCGCCTGCACCGCCATCGAGACGGATGCACAGCGACTGGCTTGCTACGACCGCGCCACCGGACGCGACAATCTTCCGGCCGCGCAGAAGAAGAGCGACGCTGCTGCACAGGCACCGGCGCCGGCCACGTCGACGAGCCCCTCGAACAATGCTTTCGGTCATGAAGCGGCGCGCGTGGCGAGCACTAATCCCCAGGCCGCGGGCGCCGACAGCGCACAGGCCGCCTCGGACGTAAAGCCGCTCTCGCTGCTCGACAGCCGCTGGGAGCTGTCGCCCGAGAGCAAGCTCGGCACCTTCAATCTGCGCGGCTACAAACCAATCGTGGTGCTGCCCTTCTTCGCCAGCAGCAACCAGAACAGGGAACCGAGCAGCCCCAATCCGCTCAACACGGTCACCGAGCCTCAGCAGGTGGACAACATCGAGAGCAAGTTCCAGATCAGCCTGAAGACCAAGATCTGGCAGGGTGTGTTCGGTGACCAAGGCGATGTGTGGGCCGCGTTTACCCAGTCCTCGCGTTGGCAGGTCTACAACGAAAAGGAATCGCGCCCCTTCCGCGAGACCGATTACGAACCCGAAGTCATGCTGATGTTCAACACGAACTACCAGCTCGCCGGGTGGGACGGCAGACTGCTCGGCATCGGCCTCGATCATCAATCCAACGGACAATCCGATCCGCTGTCGCGCAGCTGGAATCGCGTGATGGGCTACGCCGGATTCGAGCGGCCCGGCTGGACCATCATGTTCCGGCCATGGTGGCGCATCCCCGAAGGCGGTCCGGACGACAACAACCCGGACATCGACAACTACATGGGTCGCGCGGATATGCAGATCATCCACGAATGGCAGGGCCAGGAATTCGGCCTGATGCTGCGCCATTCCTTGCGCGCCGGCAGCGAGAGCCACGGCGCGGCGCAGTTCACCTGGTCCTTCCCGGTGGCCGGCAATCTGCGCGGCTACATGGAACTGTTCAAGGGCTACGGCGAAAGCATGATCGACTACAACCACAATGCCACTTACCTCGGCATCGGCGTATCGCTGCTGGACTGGTACTAAAAACAAAAAAGCCGCGCACGGTGGGTGCGCGGCTTTCCGCATGCCATGGGGCGACGCTACAGCGCCCCATGTCACTGTTTTAGTGGTGGTGGCCACCTTCACCGTGCACGTGGCCGTGCGAGAGCTCTTCCTCGCTGGCTTCGCGCACGTCGGTCACTTCCACGTCGAAATGCAACGTCTGGCCGGCGAGCGGGTGGTTGCCGTCGATGTGCACCTTGTCGTTCTCGACCTTGGTCACGGTGACGTTGATGGCGCCTTGCGGGCCGCGGCCCTGGAACTGCATGCCCGGCTGGATATCGTCCACGCCCTGGAATGCCTCGCGCGGCACTTCCTGCACGAGCTCGGCGTGGTGCACGCCGTAGCCTTCTTCCGGCACCACGTCGACCTTGAACTGATCGCCGACCTGACGGCCTTCCATCGCCTTTTCCAGGCCCGGGACGATCTGGCCCACGCCCTGGAGGTACACGAGCGGCTCGCGACCCTGCGAGCTGTCGAGGACCTGGCCGGTGTCGTCGGTCAGCGTGTAATGGAAGGAAACGACGGAATGGTTGGCGATCTGCATGATGTTCTCTGAGTGGGGAGTGGCGCCGGCAGAGACCGGCACGAAACTGCAAGATTAACAGACCCCTTGTGACGATGCTGGCTAGGCGCAAGGCCACCGGATTGGCGATACTGCGTCCATGGTTTTCGAGAAACACGCTGCGGGCCGCTGGTCTGCCCTTTTCGGGCTGACCGTGGCGGCCTTGTCGCTGGCCAGCCCGGTGTTCGCCGCGGTGCAAAACCAGGTCGCCCCCACGGCGCCAGCCACCGTCCAGCCAACGCTCAGCGAGCAGATCGATGGGCTGATCAGCCAGCCGCGTTTTGCCGGCGCCGACTGGGGCATCGCCGTGATTTCGCTCAGCAACGGCCGCAGCGTCTACAGCCACCACGCCGATCAACTGTTCCAGCCCGCCTCGACCGCCAAGCTGTTCACGGCGGCCGTGACGCTGAGCGAGCTGGGGCCCGACTATCGCATTCCCACCCGCGTGGTGACGGGCGGCGAGATCCGCAACGGACGATTGGACGGGCCGTTGATTCTCTACGGCATGGGCGATCCCACGCTCGGTGTCGACGCCGCCACGCTGCACTGGGCCGATCAGCTCGCCGAGCAACTGGCGGCGCAGGGTCTGCGTCACGTCCATGGCGACCTGATCGCCGATTCGACTTATTTCGCGAGCCCCATGATGGGCACTGGCTGGGAAGCGATCGACCTGCAGAGCTGGTTCGCCGTGCCAGCCACTGCGCTGAGCGTGGGCGAAAATCAGGTCGACGTGACGGTGACCGCAGGCATCGGCGCCGGTGCGCCAGCCGAACTGCGCTTCGATCCCGCCAACGCGATTCCCAGCGTGGCCAACGAGGTGATCACCAGCGCCCAGCGCACGCACAACGACGTGAATCTGTATCGGGCGCCGGGCGATGGCGTRTTGTACGCGTTCGGCAATATCGCGGCGAAATCGCCCGCGCAGAATTACAAACTCGCCCTGCCCGACCCGGCCCAATACGCGGGCCGGCTGCTGCAGGAGGCGCTGGTGCGCCGTGGCATCCAACTCGATGGCAAGTTGCTCACGGTGCACTGGCCGCGCCGCGATACCTTCCTGCCAGCGCAACCTCGCACGCTGGCCGAAGTGCTGTCGCCGCCCGTCAGCGAGATCCTCGAGCGCGGCCTGAAGCGCTCGCAGAATCTCTACCTGCAAAACCTGTTGCTGCTGGCGGGCGTGAAGGCGCAGGCCGATACGGAGCAGCGCGAGGGCAGCATGGGCTTCGTCACCAGCGAACGCTGGGGCATACGCGCGTTGCATCAGCTGCTGGAGCAGATCGGCATCACGCCAGCGGCGAGCTCGATCGAGGAAGGCACCGGGCTGTCCCGCCGCAATCTGGCCACGCCCAATGCGATGGCCTATCTGCTGGCCTTCCTCGCCAGGCAGCCGTACGGACCGGCGCTGGTGGAAGCGCTGCCCATTGCCGGGGTGGATGGCACCTTGCAGTGGCGCATGCGCAACACGCCAGCCGAAAACAACGTGCACGCGAAAACCGGCAGCATGAGCTTTGTGCATTGCCTGGCCGGCTACGTCACCAGCGGCGATGGCGAACGGCTGGCATTCGCCATCATGCTCAACAACTACGATCCGCCGGCGGGGGCACCCAATGCCACCCGCGACATCGACCAGATCGCCGTGCTGCTGGCCGGCTCGCGCCATCCGGCCAGCACTGCCAGCTCTGCGCCGGCGGTGGCGACTCAGCCCGCCAACTGACGCTCGAGTTCCTTGCCGATCTTCTCCGGCGTATCGGTGGGGGCGTAGCGCTTTACCACCTGTCCGTCGCTGTTGACCAGGAACTTGGTGAAATTCCACTTGATCGATTCGCTGCCCAGGATGCCCTTGCCCTCGCTCTTGAGCCACTTGTAGAGCGGATGTGCGCCGTCGCCATTGACCTCGACCTTGGCGAACAGCGGGAAGCTCACGTCGTAGCTGGTGGAGCAGAAGTTGCGGATTTCCGCTTCGTCGCCCGGCTCCTGATGGCCGAACTGGTCGCAGGGAAAGCCCAGCACCATCAGGCCCCTCTCGCGATCGGCGCGCCACAGCGCTTCCAGCCCGGTGTATTGCGGGGTGAATCCGCACTTGGACGCCACGTTGACGATCAGCAGCGTCTTGCCTCGATAGTCGGCGAGCGAACGCTCGTTGCCGTCGATATCGCGGGCGGAGAAGTCATAGACGGAGGTCATGGCAGGCTTTCCTCGTTGAAAGGAGGCCAGTCTAGCCCCATGCAGCGTCACGGTGCCTTATGCTTGCCACCGCCGGGACCCCCGGGCAGCTGCCCGAGGCTCTCGCCTCCCCGGTTTCCCCGAAGGTATTCCGTGATCAGATTTCTGGATGTCCATAAGTCCTACCGTGTCGACGGAAGGGACGTTCCCGCGCTGCAACCCTTCAGTCTGGACATCGCCGATGGCGAAGTGTTCGGCATCATCGGCCACTCCGGTGCGGGCAAATCGACGCTTATACGTCTGATCAACCTGTTGGAGCGGCCCAGCGGCGGCCGCATCCAGATCGGCGACACGGAAATGACAGCGCTAACGGAATCGCAGCTGCGTCAGCAACGCCAGCGCATCGGCATGATCTTCCAGCAYTTCAACCTGCTGTCGTCGCAGACCGTGGCCGAGAACGTGGCCTTCCCGCTGCGCCTGGCCGGCGAGCACGACATCGCGGCGATCCGCCAGCGCGTGGACGAACTGCTGGCACGCGTGGGCCTGACCGCGCATGCCGACAAGTATCCCTCGCAGCTTTCGGGCGGCCAGAAGCAGCGCGTGGGCATTGCGCGCGCCTTGGCCAACCGGCCGTCCATCCTGCTGTGCGACGAGGCCACTAGTGCGCTCGATCCGCAGACCACGGCCTCCGYGCTCGAGTTGCTCGCCGAGATCAATCGCGAGCTCAAGCTCACCATCGTGCTGATCACGCACGAGATGGACGTGGTGCGTCGCGTCTGCGATCGCGTAGCCGTACTCGATGCCGGGCGCATCGTGGAAAGTGGCGCCGTCGCCGATGTCTTCCTGCATCCGCAACACGCCACCACGCGCCGTTTCGTCAACGAGGCCTTGCCGGAGGAAGCCGCCGGCGAACAGATGCCGTTCGCGCATGTGCCCGGCCGCATCCTGCGCCTGTCGTTCCGCGGCGAGGCGACCTGGACACCGGCGCTGGGACGCGTCGCCCGCGAAACCGGCGTCGATTTCAATATCCTGGCCGGGCGCATCGACCGTATCAAAGACCTGCCCTACGGACAGCTCACGCTGGCCATGCAGGGCGAACGCGTGGATGACGCACTGGCCATTCTTCGCGAGTCCGGCATCGAAATCGAAGAAATCACCTCATCGCTGGAGAATCGCGCATGAGCGCTCCACTGCTGCAAACCCTGTTTCCGCATATCGACGACTGGGGCGAAATCGGTCATGCCTGCATCGATACGTTGTTGATGCTTGGCGGCTCGTTGCTGCTGACGATCGCGGTTGGATTGCCGCTGGGCGTGCTGCTGTATGTCACCGGCAAAGGTCAGCTGCGCGCGATGCCCAAGCTCTATGCGGTGTTGTCGCTGCTGGTGAATATCCTGCGTTCGATCCCCTTCATCATCCTGATGATCGTGCTGATGCCGCTCACCTATGTGCTGGTGGGCACCAAGCTAGGCATCCGCGGCGCGATCCCGCCGCTGGTGATTGGCGCGGCGCCGTTCTTCGCGCGCCTGGTGGAAACGGCGCTGCGTGAAGTGCAGCGCGGCGTGATCGAAGCGAGCCAGGCGATGGGCGCCAGCACCTGGCAAATCGTGCGGCATGTGCTGCTGCCCGAAGCGCGCGGCGGACTGATCGCCGGCATCACCGTGACGGCGATTGCGCTGGTCGGTTACACGGCCATGGGCGGCGCCATCGGCGCGGGTGGCMTGGGCGATCTGGCCTACCGCTACGGCTATCTCAGCTACAAATCGGACTATATGGTGGTCACCGTCGTGCTGCTGATCGTGCTGGTACAACTGTTGCAGATGGCCGGCGACCGCATCGTGGCGCGCTATACGCGGCATTGATCGGGCGGTTTTGCATTCGGCGGTATGGACGGCTATGGTGTTGCACCGCATCACGCGTTCTCACCATATAACGAAGATGAATAAGCTCATAGCCGTCCTTTCCGCCCTGCTCATGCTGGCGGGCTGCTCGTCGCCCAATTCAGGCGGCGACGCCTCGACCAGCCAGAAGCTGGTGGTGGCCGCCACGGCAGTGCCGCACGCCGAGATCCTCAAGCAGGTCAAGCCGATCCTGGCCAAGCAAGGCATCGACCTGGAAATCAAAGTGTTCGCCGATTACGTCCAGCCCAATACGCAGGTGCTGGAGAAGTCGGTCGATGCAAATTATTTCCAGACCAAGCCCTACCTGGATGCGTTCAATCGCGAGCGTGGTACCAACCTCACCATCGTGACGGGCGTGCACATCGAGCCGTTTGGCGCTTATTCGCGCAAGCTCAAGTCGATCGACCAGTTGCCTGATGGCGCCTCGGTCACCCTGCCCAACGATCCCAGCAACAATAGCCGTGCGCTGCTGCTGCTCGCCAAGCACGGCCTGATCACGCTGAATGATCCGAGCAACGAGCTGTCCACGCAGAAGGACATCACGGCCAATCCCAAGCACCTGAAGTTCCGCGAGCTGGAAGCCGCCATGTTGCCGCGCACGTTGGACGAAGTGGACCTCGCCCTGATCAACACCAACTACGCGCTCGCAGCGGGACTCAACCCGACCAAGGACGCGTTGCTGATCGAGGACAAGGACTCGCCGTACGTGAACTACCTGGTCGCCCGTCCGGACAACAAGGACGACCCGCGCGTGCAGGCACTGGCCAAGGCGCTCACCAGCCCCGAGATCAAGGCGTTTATTGAGCAGAAGTACCAGGGCGCGGTGTTGCCGGCGTTCTGAAAAGCTCCCCTGTGGGAGCGCACCCTGTGCGCGACTGGCCTCGCCCGGGTGGCGGCAGTCGCGCACAGGGTGCGCTCCCACACAGTACGGAAGGCCTTTAGCAGGTCACTGCTTCCGGATCGGCCGGAATCTCAAACACCCTGCGCAGATACGCTACATAGGCGCTGTCCTCGCACATGTTCTTGCCGGGCGTATCGCTGAGCTTGGCCACCGGCTGGCCGTTGCAGCGGATCATCTTGATCACGATCTGCAGCGGCTCAGGTCCCACATCGTTGGTCAGGTTGGTGCCCACGCCGAAGGCCAGCTGGCAGCGGCCGTGGAAGTGCTCGTACAACTGCATCACCTTGGGGATATCCAGCCCATCGCTGAAGACCAGCACCTTGGTGCGCGGGTCGACACGATTGGCGCGGTAGTGCGCCAGCACGCGCTCGCCCCAGGCAAACGGATCACCCGAGTCGTGGCGCGTGCCGTCGAACAGCTTGCAGAAATACATGTCGAAGTCGCGCAGGAAGGCGCTCAGTCCGTAGACGTCGGACAGGGCGATGCCCAGATCGCCTCGATACTCCCTCGCCCAGGTTTCCAGCGCCGCCACCTGCGAATCGCGCAGCCGTGGACCCAGCGCCTGGTGGGCCTGCAGGTATTCATGGGCCAGCGTGCCCAGCGGCGTCAGGCCGAGCTTCCAGGCGAGCCACACATTGCTGGTGCCGGTGAGCTGCCGCCCCAGTCCATCGCGCAAGGTAGTGACCACTTCCTCCTGCCATGCGCGTGAGAAGCGGCGACGCGTGCCGTAGTCGGCGATACGGCAATCCTGAAAGCCTTCGGTATCGCGCAACAACGCAATCTTTTCGCGCAGGCGGCGGCGTCCTTCGTCCAGCGAAAGGCCGGGCTGCGTATGGCGGAAATAGACTTCGTTGACGATCGCCAGCAAGGGCACTTCGAACAGGATGGTGTGCAGCCATGGGCCGCGGATATGGATCTCGATCTCGCCGGGTCCGTCCTGCGCCGGAACGATCTCCACATACTTCGCATTGAGCTGGAACAGCCCCAGGAAGTCGACGAAATCGCTCTTGATGAAACGCCAGGTGCGCAGGTATTCCAGTTCCGCCGGCGTGAAGCGCAGCGAGCACAGCGCTTCCAACTCCTGGCGGATCTCGTCGATATAAGGCGTGAGGTCGATGCCGGGGTTGCGGCACTTGAATTTGTATTCGACCTGCGCCGCGGGATAGTGATGCAGCACGACCTGCATCATGGAGAACTTGTACAGATCGGTGTCGAGCAGGGAGGAAACGATCATCAGTCGCTCACGCGGCGCGGGGAGAGCTGGATTATCCTCGCCCGATGGTGGTCGCGGCGAGTCGGCGGCGAACCGCGGGCAAATAAAAACCCCGGTAGCCAGGGGAGGGGCTACCGAGGTTTTGTCAGGCCGGTCCATAACAAAGAGGGGAAAAGGACCGACCCCTCAGTGGCGCGATACAGCTGCACCACTTCTTGTCGCCGTCACGGCGATACGTATGCTTAGTGTGGCCGGCTCGGCGCTAGTTCAAGCGCCTCGTCAGTTTCGTTCAGCTTTTGGCAAGCTGGGCGCGCCCGCCTACCATCGGCGGCTTATTCCGAGGGAGCATCGCCCGATGGTTCGCCTGCTACAACGCCTGTGCCTGCTTGCCCTGGCCGCCGCCCTGCCCCTACATGCCGCCGAACTCACGGTCGACCTGGGCCATGGCAGCAAGACCTACAGCACCGCCCAGCTGCTGGCGCGCAGCGATGCCCGCGACGTGGCCATTCCGGCTGATGTCGCCTTCAAACGCCCCATGCGCTATCGCGCCGTACCGCTGAAAGCGCTGCTGGAAGGCGTATCGCCTGACGACACCCTGCAATTCACCGCCTCCGACGGATTCGCCGCGCAAATCTCAGCGGCGCTGATCATCGGCGCCCACGGTTCGGAGGCCTGGCTGGCGGTCGAGGACCCCGCCCACCCGTGGCCGACGCTGGCCGAGATCAAGGGCGATGCGGGACCCTTCTACGTCGTGTGGACCCATCCGGACGCCATGAAGATCGGACCGGAGCAGTGGCCGTTCCAGCTGGCCTCCATCCGCCGCCAGCCGCCCGTGGCCGAACGCTTCCCCGCGATCCGGCCCGATCCCGCCCTTAAGCCCGGCAGCCCGGTACAGCGCGGCTTCGTGGTGTTCCAGCACACCTGCTTTGCATGTCACACGCTCAACGGCCAGGGCGATGCCAAGCTGGGGCCGGATCTCAATATTCCCCATAGCCCGACGGAATACCTGCGCGAGGATCTGTTCCGCGCGTATATCCGCGACCCGCAATCGCTGCGTCGCTGGCCGCAGGCGCGCATGCCCGGTTTTGATCGCAAGGCGCTGTCCGATCAGGATCTGGACGACTTGCTGGCCTATCTGCAACACATGGCTGGGCGCAAGTCGCACCCCTAAGGGGAAGGCGCAATCGATGGCTGCCCGGTCGAATCCAGCCACTGCTGCAGCGAACGTTGCCGCTGTTGGTACGGTTGCCGGGCAAACTCGCGCACGCTGGCGTAGAACGCCGGCCACTGCCCTTCCGCATGACGGAACAGCGCGAGGAACACCGGCGTCCAGCGATCGTAAATGCCGAACGGCAACAGCCGCGCGTTATTGATCGGGCCATTCACCCAGGCGTCGTAGCGATGGTCGCCCGGCCAGTCCAGGTCGCGCCACTGCGCGTAGCGCACGCGGAAGTCGTCGATGGTCTGCTGCTTGCCCGCCGCCATGGCCTTCTCGTCCACGCCGCTGGCGTAGAGCGCCTTCAGGCGGTCGCGCAGATCCATCACCAGCCAGGTGAAGCCGTCGTCCATGGTCTTCTCGCGGGCGTTCTGCGCGGGCAATCCGCGTGACTGGCGCCATTGGCGCAGGCCCTCCTCCTGCACGAAGCTGGCAAAGGACTCGTTGAACGAACTGTCGTCCTTCACGTAGATCAGCTGGTGCGCGAGCTCATGGAAGATGGTGCCCGCCAGCTCGTCGTCATCCCAGCGCATCATGCTGCTGAGGATGGGATCGGAGAACCAGCCCAGCGTGGAATACGCCGGCACGCCGCCCACGTAGACGTCGTCGCCCTGTGCCTCCAGTCGCAACGATTCAGCCTTGGCCTTGTCCTTGGAAAAATAGCCGCGATAGGCCACGCAACCGGCAAAGGGAAAGCAGTGCTGGATCGGCGAGATGGAAAAGCGCGGCGTCGCGAACACGTTCCAGACCACATAGGAACGGTTGAGCTTCACGTAGCTGGTGTAGCTGCGGTTATCCGGCAGATCCAGGCGATCGGTAGCAAATTGGCGCGCCTGCTGGGCCAGCTGCAGACGCTTGCGGATTTCGGCATCGGTCGAGGGATCGCGCAGCACCTCGCGCACGTCGCGGCGGCTCATCACCAGCTCGCTCTGGCCCTTGGCCACGTGCGCGTAGTAATCGACGGTGCTGCAGGCACAAAGCAACAAGCCCATCGTCACGGTGACGATGGGCCTGAGGATGGCGGGGATGATCGGCACGAAGCGTGGCAACGTCATGCCGCGATTGTGCCGCTATTTCAGTGGCCGTGACCGCCGTTCCAGCCGCCGTGGCCGCCATTGCCGTGGCCACCGCTCCAGTTGCCTCGGCCTCCGCGGTAATAGCCGTTGCCGCCGCGGTAATAACCGCCGCCGCGATAGTACCCACCGCCGCGGTAATAGCCTCCGCGGTAGCCGCCGTAGTAGCCACCAATGCCGATGCTCACGGCCGGGCCATAACAGCAGCCGTAACCGTAGTAGCCATAGCTCGGGTAGTAGTAACCGGGGTAGTAGCCGTTGCTATAGGTGACGCCGGTACCGTAGTAGGYGTCGCCGCCGCCGGTAGCGACTGGACGTGTGTAGCTGTAGCCAGGATCGTAGTAACAACCGGATAGCGCTGCGGTGGCAACCGCCAAGGCGAGACCGGCAAGCACGCGTTTCATGACGTAAGGCCTTCAGGGGGAAGACAGCCTCACTTTGAACCTGTGCTGGTAAGTGCGCACTGAACGCTTCCGACATGACTGGCAGATATTTACCTGCCAGCCATGCCGGGGACCGACCTTGCGTCGTCGGTTCAGTTATTGCCGCTGCGCTCGGGCGGCTGGCGGATATGCCCGTAAACCGCCTCGCTGGAAACGCCACCGTTGCTGGTGCCCGTATCCAGGTGGCCGTTGTTGCCGCCAGGGTGTTCATCGGCGCCTGGCCAGGTCGGCCCCTGGCGTACCCGCTCCTGCTTGGCCTCAAGCAGTGCCTGGATATGCTCGGCGGCCTCTTGCGGGGTCAGGTGCTTGCGTGCGGGACGGCGTGGCCGCGTCGTAGACGTGGTGCGACTGCGTCCCGCCGCCGGTGCGGCCTTGGCGGCTGTCTTGCGCGGTGCGGCGGCGGCCTTGCGAGGTGCTGCGCGCTTGGGAGCCGCCGCCTTGCGTGTGGCGGTTTTCTTGGCCGCCTTCTTGGCGGTGGCGCGTTTACGGGTGGTCTTTTTGGCGGCGGTCTTCTTTACCGCGGTCTTGCGCGGCGCGGCCTTCCTGGTCGCGGTCTTGCGCGTCGATTTGCGCGCGGCGGCTTTGCGTGTCGCTGTCTTGCGCGCGGGTGATTTGCGCGCTGCCTTCTTGGCTGCCGTCTTGCGGGTTGCCTTCTTGGCTACGGTCTTGCGCGTGGCCTTTTTCGCTACGGTCTTGCGCGTTGCCTTCTTGGCGGCGGTCTTGCGTGTCGCTTTCTTGGCTGCCGTCTTGCGGACGGCGCGCTTGACGGTGGCGCGCTTGCGTGCGGTGGTTTTCTTGGCAGTGGATTTGCGGGTGGCTGCTTTCTTGGCCGAGGATTTCTTCGCGGCCGGCTTGCGCTTCGTTGCCATGCGTCTTCACTCCTGCGGTGGTCGAGAATGCCCGACGCCCCATCACGCCGGACTAACCGACAAGTAACACCAACAACATGTATCAGGGGTGAGCAAAACCGCAATTCGAAGTCATGCCCGTGATCAAAACCTCGGCTGCGAGAGTGCCGCCAGGAAATGCGAGATCACTTCCGGTCGAACCACCACGGTGAACGCGACGCCAAACGCGGCGCCCCAAAGGTGCGCGCTGTGGTTGACGTTGCCCTGCCCGCGCCGGTCCATGTAGATGGAGTAGCCCACGTAGAGCACGGCATAGACGATCGCCGGCAGCGGTATCACGAATACGATGATGCGCGACCACGGCGACAGCAGGACATAGGCAAAAAGCACGGCCGATACGGCGCCCGACGCGCCAAGGCTGCGGTAATTGGGGTTGTTCCTGTTGTTCAGATAGGTGGGCAGGATCGAGACCAGCAGCGCCAGGATGTAGAACAGCGCAAAACCCAGCGTGCCCAGCGTCGCCGTGAAAAACCCTTCCATGCTGCGGCCGAAAAAGTACAGCGTGATCATGTTGAACAGCAGGTGGCCGAAATCGGCATGCACCAGGCCGTAGGTCACCAGCCGGTGGTATTCGCGGCTGCGGGTGATGGCGGGCGGCCACAGGATCAGATCATTCATCAGGCGGGCGTTCTTGAACGCCATGAAGGACACGATGGAGGTGATGGCGATGATGATCAGGGTGATCATGCGTACTTCCGTGACGGGCAGGAGGCGGTGACAAAGAATCCGCATCTTGGCGGCGGCGCGGGCGATTGTCGACACTGCAGCCCCCGGAAAGTCCAAGCGCAGAGCGGCATTCCGCACTATCATGCCCGGCTTCAAGCGTTTCCCCACGCCCCAGGCACTCCCCATGTCGATCCGTTACCTGCATCTGGACGTCTTTGCCGCCGCGCCCGGCGGCGGCAACCACCTGGGCGTCGTCACCGACGCCACCGGCTGGAGCGATGCCCGCATGCAAGCCTTCGCCCGCTGGACCAATCTGGTCGAAACCACTTTCCTGTTGCCGCCCAGCCAGCCCGGCGCCAGCTACCGTGTGCGCATTTTCACGCCGCACAAGGAAATTCCCTTTGCCGGTCATCCAAGCATCGGCAGCGCGCACGCCGTCCTGCTGTGCGGCCTGGCCGAGCCGGTGGACGGTGTGCTGTGGCAGGAATGCGGTGCGGGCGTCTTGCCCATCCGCGTGGAAGGCAGCGACGGCTCACGCCAGCTGCTGTTGAAATCGCCGCCATCCACTGTCGAGAAAACCGGCCGCGACGCCCATCCGCTACTCGACGCCGCGCTGGCCGGCATCGATCCGGGCACGCTGCCTCCGGCCTATGTATCGGGCGGACGCCACTGGTGGCTGGCCGAATGCGCCGACGAAGCATCGCTGCGCCAGTGGAAGCCCGACCACGCCGCCATCGGCGCCCTGGCCAAGGCCACCGACAGCATGGGCTTGTGCGTGTTTGCGCGCAGCTCGCACCCCGACTATCAGCTGGTGGTGCGTGCGCTGCCGGCCGGCGTTGGCCTGGTGGAAGACCCGGCCTCGGGCGCCGCCAACGGCCTGATCGCCGCCTATATCGCCCATGCCGAACCCGACGGCCTGCTGGCGCGCGGCTACGTGGTAAGCCAGGGCCGCGAGATCGGCCACGATGCCAGCCTCTGCGTGCGCATCGACGGCAAGACCGTCTGGATCGGCGGTCACACCAACACCATCATCGATGGCGCGTTGCACTGGAGCGGCCACGAGTGAGCACGCGGCCGCAGATCTGGGTCGATGCCGACGCCTGCCCTGCGCCGATCAAGGAAGTGCTGTTCCGTGCGGCGGAACGCGAGCAGGTGCAGGTGACCCTGGTCGCCAATCAATGGCTGCGCACGCCGCCGTCACGTTTCGTGCGCGCCATCCAGGTGCCGGGCGGTTTCGATGTGGCGGATGCGGAGATCGTGGAGCGCGTGAGCGCGGGCGACCTGGTGGTGACGCAGGATATTCCGCTGGCAGCCCTGGTGATTGAAAAAGGCGCGCTTGCGGTGCATCCGCGCGGTGAGCTGTATACGCCCGACACGATTGCGCAGCGACTTTCCATGCGCAATTTCATGGATGAGTTGCGCGGCTCGGGCGTCGACACTGGCGGACCGGCGGCGTTTCATGCGCGCGACAAGCAGGCGTTTGCCAATCAGCTGGATCGGTGGCTGGTGCAGTTTCGCAAGACGCGTTGAGCACCGCCCACCTTGTAGGAGCGCACCCTGTGCGCGACCGCGGAGCGGACGGTCGCCTCTTCGTTGGGCCGTCGCGCACAGGGTGCGCTCCCACAGTCAGAGCTTGCGCTCATCCAGATGCGCACGGCGCGCTGCCACCTGCGCCATGATCGACCAGTCGACGTCTTCGTCGCCGGTGGACAAGGCCTCGAGCAGGCTGTCGCGCAGCACGCCTGCCAGCGGCAAGGGCACGCGCGTCGCATCCGCTGCTGCCAGCGCAAGGCCGATGTCCTTGTAGCCGAGCGGCAGAGCAAAGCCGGCCGGCGTATAGCGCGATTCGGCGATGAGCCTGGCGTAGCCCTGGTAAGCGGGCGTGGCGAACAGCGAGTTGGTCATCACCTCGAGGAAATCCGCCGCGCTCACGCCATGCGCCCGCGTCAACGCCGAAGCTTCGGCCATGCTTTCGATGGCGGCGCCGATCATGAAATTGCCGGCGATCTTCACCACGTTCGCCCGCTCGGGCGACTCGCCCAGCGGCCAGATGCGACTGCCCATGACCTCGAGCAAGGGGCGCACGCGCTCGATCACGTGCGGCTTGCCGGCCACCAGGATATTGAGCTTGCCCGCTGCTGCCACATCAGGACGACCGAACACGGGAGCGGCCAGGTAATCCAGGCCACGCTGCGTGTGTTCCTCCGCCAGTTCGCGCGCCAAGGCGACGGAAATCGTGGCGTGATTCACGTGCACCGTGCCCTGGTCCATGCCATCGAGCAGGCGGCCGTCGACAAACACACTGCGCACGGCCTGGTCGTTGGCCAGCATGCTGAAGAGCACCTCGCCCTGCGCCGCGCGGTCGGCCGTCTTCACCACTTTGGCGCCCAGCGACGCCAGGGGCTCGGTGGGGCCCGGCGAACGATTCCATACGGTGACCTCGTGCCCGGCCTTGATCAGGTTGCTCGCCATGGCGCTGCCCATGGCACCGAGACCGATAAAACCCACTTTCATGCGATGGTCTCCACACAGAATAATCCGCGTAGTGGATCACGCGGCATGTTCACCTTGTGCGAAATCACACCACTTCGCCGGCCGCGTGCGCCGAAGCCCATGCCCACTGGAAGTTGTAGCCGCCGAGCCAGCCGGTCACGTCGACAACCTCGCCGATGAAGTACAGGCCCGGCACTAGCTTCGATTGCATCGTGGTCGATGAAAGTCCATCGGTATCCACACCGCCCAGGGTTACTTCGGCTGTGCGATAACCTTCCGTGCCGCTGGCAACCATCGGCCAGTCGTGCAGTTGTTCGCCGATCTTGCTCAGTTCGGCCTCGCGGTATTGCCGCATCGGCCGGCTCTCGAACCACAGCTCGCACAAGCGCTGCGCGAGGCGGCGAGGCAGTACATCGCCCAGCACATTCTTCAGCTCCGCCGCGGGACGCGCGGTGCGCTGTTCCTGCAGCCACTGGCCAAGATCGAGCTCCGGCAGCAAGTTGATGCGCAGGTCGTCACCGGGCTGCCAGTACGAGGAAATCTGCAGGATGGATGGCCCGCTGATGCCGCGATGCGTGAACAACAGGCCGGCGCGGAATGATCGCTTGCCCACGCTTGCGTCCACCGATGGCAAGGCCACGCCCGCAAGATCCTGATAACGCTCCTGATGCTTGCCGCTCAACGTGAGCGGCACCAGGCCGGCCCGTGTGGGCAACACCCCATGACCGAACTGTCGCGCCAGTTCGTAGCCAAAACCGGTGGCGCCCATGCTGGGAATCGACAAGCCGCCGGAGGCGATCACCAAGGATTGCGCGTGCACTTCGCCGTGTGCGGTGACCACGTTGAAACCCTCGTCGGTCTTGCGCACGCGCTGCACGCCGCAGCTGGTTTCGATGCGAACGCCGGCCTGGGCGCACTCGTCCAGCAACATGCGCACGATCAGCTTGGAGGAGTCATCGCAGAACAGCTGCCCCAGTTCCTTCTCGTGGTAGGCGATGCGATGTTTCTCCACCATCGCGATGAAATCCCACGGCGTATAGCGAGCCAAGGCGGATTTAGGAAAGTGCGGATTGGCGGACAGGTAAGCGTTCGGCGTCACGCCCAGGTTGGTGAAATTGCAGCGCCCGCCGCCGGACATGAGGATCTTCTTGCCGACCTTGTTGGCATGGTCCACCACCAGCACGCTGCGCCCACGCTGGCCGGCCACGATGGCGCACATCAGTCCGGCCGCGCCGCCGCCGATGACCAGTACATCCACTTTCACGCGCGCACCGCCGCCATGCCCTGCTCCCGATCCATTGACCCGACATTATCCGACAGGATGCGCCAGATCGCTTAAACTCGCCTTTTTCCCAGACCGGACCGCCACCATGCCTTCTTTTGACGTCGTTTCCGAAGTCGACAAGCACGAACTGACCAATGCCGTCGATCAGGCCAATCGGGAGCTCTCGAGCCGTTTCGACTTCAAGGGCACCGACGCGAAGTTCGAGCTGGACGAGTTCGTGATCACCCAGTCGGCCCCCAGCGAGTTCCAGCTTGAGCAGATGCTGGACATCCTGCGCGGCCGCCTCACCTCGCGCAAAATCGATATCCGCGCGTTGGACGTGGGCGATGCCGAGACGAATCTTGGCGGTTCGCGCCAGAAGGTCACCGTCAAGCAAGGCATCGAGCAACCGATTGCCAAGAAGCTGGTGGCCTCGCTGAAGGCGGCCAAGCTCAAGGTCGAGGCACAGATCAACGGCGACAAGCTGCGCGTGACGGGCAAGAAACGCGACGACCTGCAGGAGGCCATGGCCGTGCTGCGCAAGGCCGACGTGGAGCTGCCGCTGCAGTTCGATAATTTCCGCGATTAAGGCGATGCCTTGATCTTGTGGGAGCGCACCCTGTGCGCGACTGGCGCCCAGGATGCGAAGTCATGGCACGTTGCAGTCGCGCACAGGGTGCGCTCCCACAGGGGTGTTACCCCGCCAACCCGGCCGCAATATTCACGCTGATCGCAATGATGAACACATTGAAGAAGAACGCGATCACGCTGTGCAGCAAGGCCACGCGCCGCAGGTAACGGCTGCTGATCTGCACATCGGAGACCTGGAAGGTCATGCCGATGACGATGGCGAAATACATGAAGTCCCAGTAATCGGGTTGCTCGGTGCCGGGGAAATCCAGCCCTTCATGCTTCTTGCCGAAATCGCCGTAGAAGCCGTGCGCGTAATGCATGCCGAACATCACATTGAAGAACAGCCACGACAGCACGATGCTCGCGGCGGCGACGATCAGCGCTTTCGCATCGCCACCCTTGGCGCCACCCATTTCCGTGGTCAGCGCCAGCGACACGAAGCCGGTGAGGATCAGCGAGGTCCACAGCACGCCCCAGCGGCCGGTGTCCTGCTTGCGCGCCTGCCCGCGCATGAGGTCGGGCGAGGTCGTGCGGCAGAACAGGATGGTCAGGGCCGTGAGGTAAACCGCAACGCCCAGATCAAAGCCCAGCAGCAGCGCCTCCGCAGGCGTCAGCCGGAGGCAGTACCACAGCCCCACGCCGACGATGAGCGCGACGGCGCCCGAGATCATCAGGCGCGGACGGGCGCGCAGGATGCGGAAAGGGACGAAGCCATTCTTGCGGGGACGGGTCTTTCCGGACGCGGTGCTCATGCGCACGTTCCTGCGCTCAGCCAGCTCTTCATCGCAAACACACTCTCCATGACCCGGTGGCGGGCATGGCGCATCTTAGAGCTTGTGCAACGCGTTCTCGACGCCCGGCGCAATGCCGCAGTTCAGACGTGCAGGTCCTGATACTCCGGATGGCGGGTCATCCAGATCTCTGAATACGAGCAGGCGGGATCCACTCGCCAGTGTTCTTCCCGCGCCATGTCCAGGGCCGTGCGCACCAGATGGGACGCGATGCCGCGACCACCCACCGCTGACGGAACGATGGTGTGGGTGATGGTCATCACACCATTTTCCAGCGTGTAGTCGAGCACGCAGGGCACGCCGTCCACTTTTGTTTCGAAGCGGTGCGTCCTGGCGTTGTGGTTGATCTCGGYGAACATGAAACGCGCCCTCGTCGGGGTGAACGGCGCGGAGAGTAAAGCAAGTGGCAGCGAACCACGCGTGAAGACCTCGGGCGCTAGCGTTCGCATTTCGTGCATGACTCTTTCGGCAAGCTTCCCGGACACCATCGCCTGCTCCAGGGAGCTGAACATGAAACGAAACGCATCCGCCGTCTGGTCGGGCGGGCTCAAGGAAGGTACCGGCACCATCTCCACCGCCTCAGGCGTGCTGCATGAAGCGCGCTACGGCTTCCAGTCGCGATTCGCGGATGGACCGGGCACCAATCCCGAAGAATTGCTCGGTGCGGCTCATGCCGGCTGCTACACGATGGCGTTGGCGCTGGGCCTGGAACAGGCCGGCCATGCGGCCACGCATATCGAGACCAAGGCGGTGGTGACGCTGGACAAGGATGGCGACGGCTTTTCCATCACCACGGTCGATCTCACCTGCCGCGCGAAAGTGGACGGCATCGATGCCGCCACCTTCGACAAGATCGCCAAGGCCACCAAGGAAGGCTGCCCCGTGTCGAAGGTGCTCAAGGCGACGATCAATCTCGACGCCCAACTCACCAGCTGAGGTCCGTCGCGCACGTCAACCCGCGCAACTCGCGCGCGCTGGCCGCGGCGTCGCCGCCAGCGCGGCGCGCCGAGCGCGTACGGCCTGGGCGAGACGATCGAGCACTTGCAGCGAGGCCTCCCAGTCGATGCAGCCATCGGTGATGCTCTGGCCGTAACGCAGCGGCTGGCCCTGGATCAGATCCTGGCGACCGCCCACGAGATGGCTTTCGACCATCACGCCGACGATGCGCTGCTCGCCGGAAGAAAGCTGCGTCGCAAGATCGTCGATCACGCGGGGCTGGTTCTCCGGTAGCTTGAGGCTGTTGGCATGGCTGGCGTCGACCATCACCCGCGCCGGCTGGCCGCCCTTGACGATGGCCGCACACGCTGCGTCTACGCTTGCGGCGTCGTAGTTGGGCGTCTTGCCGCCGCGCAGAATCACGTGACAGTCCTCGTTGCCGGTGGTGGCAGCGATGGCGGTGTGGCCTTCCTTTGTCACGGCCATGAAATGGTGCGGTTGCGATGCGGCGCTTACCGCGTCAACGGCGATCTTCACATTGCCATCGGTGCCGTTCTTGAAACCCACCGGGCACGACAGTCCCGAGGCCAGCTCGCGATGCACCTGGCTTTCGGTGGTACGCGCACCGATCGCGCCCCACGCCACCAGATCGGCGATGTACTGCGGCGTGATCATGTCGAGGAATTCGCAGCCGGCCGGCACGCCCAGTTCGTTGATGTCGCGCAATAGACCGCGCGCCAGTCGCAAGCCCTTGTCGATGCGGAAACTGCCATCGAGATCGGGATCGTTGATCAGACCTTTCCAGCCCACCGTGGTGCGCGGCTTTTCGAAGTACACGCGCATTACGATTTCCAGCTCGCCTGCATGCCGCTTGCGCTGTTCCGCAAGCCGCCCGGCGTATTCCAGCGCAGCCTTGGTGTCATGAATCGAACACGGGCCGATCACCACGGCCAGCCGGTCATCCTCGCCGGCAAGGATGCGATGCAGCGCCTGGCGCGAGGCGCTCACGGTATGCGCGGCATGCACGCTCGCGGCGCAGTCGCGCATCACTTCGGCCGGCGCGGTGAGCGGCGTGATGGCGCGGATATGTAAATCGTCGGTGGAAGGGTTCACGGGGATCTCCTGGGAGGTTCCACT
>NZ_JBFTRY010000076.1:0-16476 GCF_056399745.1 Dyella sp. 01N36 | reverse complement strand
TCGGCTCCAACGCGCCAATCTGTTAGTTTTGGCAGCTTCGCATCATCCCCGGAAGCCGCATGTTCGAGCGCGTACTCATTGCCAACCGTGGCGAGATCGCCTGCCGTGTCATCCGCACCTGCCGGCGCCTGGGGATCCACACCATTGCGGTGTATTCAGAGGCCGATGCCAATGCGCAGCATGTGCGCCTGGCCGATGAGGCCTGGCCGATCGGTGGCCCGCGCCCGACGGAATCGTATCTGCGCGGCGAGACCATTCTCGATGTGGCGCGCAAGAGCGGTGCGCAAGCCATCCACCCGGGTTACGGCTTTCTTTCCGAGAACACCGCCTTTGCACGCGCCTGCGCCGATGCCGGCATCGCCTTCATCGGTCCACGCCCCGAAAGCATCGACGCCATGGGGTCCAAGGCGGCCGCCAAGGCGCTGATGGAACAGCATCAGGTCCCCTTGGTGCCGGGCTATCACGGCGCGGATCAGTCCGCCGAAGTGCTCGCCGAGCAGGCGCGTCGCACCGGCTTCCCGTTGATGATCAAGGCCGCGGCCGGTGGCGGCGGCAAGGGCATGCGCATCGTGCGCAGCGAGGCGGAGTTCGTCGATGCCTTGGCGTCCGCGCAGCGCGAGGCGGCCAGTTCGTTCGGCGACACGCGCGTCATCCTCGAACGTTATGTGGAGCATCCACGCCATATCGAATTCCAGGTGTTCGGCGACACGCAAGGCAACGTCATCCATCTCAATGAGCGCGAATGCTCGGCGCAGCGGCGCTACCAGAAGGTGCTGGAGGAAACGCCCTCGCCCTTCCTCGACGACGCACGCCGCGCTGCCATGGGCGCTGCCGCTGTCGCCGCGGCGAAGGCGGTGAACTATGTCGGCGCGGGCACGGTGGAATTCATCGTCGCCCAGGACGGCGAGTTCTTCTTCATGGAGATGAATACGCGCCTGCAGGTCGAGCACCCCGTCACTGAGGAAACCCTGGGCCTGGACCTGGTGGAATGGCAGCTGCTCATCGCCGCCGGCCACCCCCTGCCGCTCGCGCAAGAGCAGATCAAGGCACATGGCCATGCCATCGAAGTGCGCCTGTATGCGGAGGATCCGGACCAGAACTTCCTCCCCGGCTCCGGCAAGCTGGTGAAGTTGCGTCTGCCTGCGCCGTCGCGCCACGTGCGTCTGGATGGCGGCGTGATTGAAGGCGACACGGTCACCATCTTCTACGACCCGATGATCGCCAAGCTCATCGTATGGGATGTCGATCGCGCGCAAGCCCTGCAGCGCTTGCGCGATGCGCTGATGGCGAGCGAAATCGTGGGGCCGAAATCCAATATCGCCTTCCTCGAACGACTCTCGCGCCACCCGGTGGTGGTCGAAGGACGCATCGACACCGGCTATCTCGACCGTCATCTGGACCAGTTCCTCGCGGGCGATGTGGCACCGGCGGCATCCGTGCTGTTTGCCGCGGCCGTGGCTGCACTGATGCACGAAGAGACCAGTGTGACCTCCAACGCCAGCGATCCGCATTCGCCCTGGTCGCGCGCTGACGCGTGGCGTGTGGGGCATGCCGGCAAGCGCATCGTGGCCTTGTCGCTGCATGGCCAGCGCCATGAAGTGGAAGCCCATGGCCATGACGGCAACTATCAGCTGCGCTATGCCGACGCATCCTGCGACGTGCAAGGCGCTCGCCTTGGTGCGGACGCATTGAGCGCACGTTTCGACGGTGAGGCCATGCGCGTACCGGTACGCGCGGACGCCTCCCGCGTGACCGTGCACGACACGCAAGGCTATCGCTATGCGTTCGAGCGCGCGCCCGCCTTCGCCTGGGAATCGAAGGAAGCCGCCGGCGGCAACCAGATCACCGCACCGATGCCAGGCCGTATCGTGCTGGTGAAGGCCAATGCGGGCGATACCGTCGAAGAAGGCCAGGAATTGCTGGTGATGGAGGCGATGAAGATGGAGCTTGCCTTGAAGGCGCCGCGCAGTGGCAGCATCGCCAGCGTGCACGCGACCCAGGGCGACTTCGTCGAAGCGGATACGGTGTTGCTGCGCTTCGCCGACTGAAAGCGCGGATTGACGCCGCGTCGACAACACAATCTCGACGCTTGCCCCATCGCCCGGGTCCTTGCCCGGGGCTGGGGAGAATCCATGCTCGCGCATTTTCGTGGCTTGCGGTCGACGATATTGCTCGCCCTGATCGCCCTCCATCTCCTGTCTGCCTGTGGCAAACACGAGAGTGAAGCTGCATCGACTGCCGATAACGGACAGGCGGACGCAGCAAGGCAGGCGCAGGAAGAGGCCGCCTCTACGGCCAAATGCGCGGACAACCCCCTTGCCCAGGCCCTGCCTCCCAAGGACGACATCGGCGGCCTGCCGTTTCGATCATGGGATTGCACGCCTGCCAGCATTCGCGCGGTTTACGGCAAGAACGATGGCAAGCACGTCGAAATCTCCGTCAGCGACACGCGCCCGGTCGACAGCAGCGCCACAGCAGGCACAGAGGACGTCAACCGGCGCACGCGCGACATGCAACGCTCGGTGACGCGGCAAGCCATCGAGATGCTGACCATCATGACCGATCCGATGCAGACCAATGCCGAATCGTTTCGCTCCCTGGGCGGGCCCGATTACGCACCCGTGCTGGTGCATAACTCAACGCCCGATTCCTTCGTCATCCACGTCACGGCACAGTCGGAAATCGGTCCGGCCCAAGCCGTCGCGCTGTTCAACGATCGCTACGTGGTCACCTTGCAGTCCACCGACCACGGCAGCGCGCTGACCGGTCTGACCACGCCGCAGGCGCAGGCGCTGTATCTGCCGTTCATCCAGCAATTCCACCCCGAGCGACTGCCACATTAATGCGCCGCCACGGGCCTGACGCGCTATGCTGCTCGGCATGAGCACGAACCATGTCCGCATTGTCGAAGTCGGCGCACGCGACGGCCTGCAGAACGAGAAAACCCTGCTGCCCGCCGACGTGAAGATCGCGTTGATCGATCGCCTTTCCAGCACCGGCCTGAAGACCATCGAAGCCACCAGTTTTGTCAGCCCCAAGTGGGTGCCGCAACTGGCTGACGCCGCCGAGGTGTTCCAGGGCATCCGCAAGGTCCCCGGCGTGAGCTATCCGGTGCTGGTGCCCAACGAGCAGGGCTACGAGCGCGCCCGCGCCGTGGGTGTCACCGAGATCGCGATCTTCACTGCCGCTTCCGAAGCGTTCAACCGCAAGAACATCAACGCCTCGATCGATGAATCGATCGAGCGTTTCCTGCCAGTGATGGCTCGCGCGAAGCAGGACGGCCTGAAAGTGCGCGGCTATGTCTCCACCGTGCTGGGCTGCCCGTATCAGGGCGATGTGCCGGTCAGCGAGGTGGTACGCGTGGCGCGTCGACTGCACGAGGTGGGCTGCTACGAAGTCTCGCTGGGCGACACCATCGGCGTCGGCACGCCGGCCAAGGCACGCGCCATGCTGAAGGCAGTGGCACAGGAGGTACCGATGTCGGCCCTCGCCGTGCATTTCCACGACACCTATGGGCAGGCGCTGGCCAATATCCTCGCCTGCCTGGAAGAAGGCGTGCGCGTGGTCGACAGCGCGGTATCGGGTACGGGCGGCTGTCCCTACGCCAAGGGAGCCACCGGCAACGTCGCCAGCGAGGACGTGGTCTACATGCTGCACGGCCTGGGCATGGAAACCGGCATCGATCTGGACATCCTGGTGGCCACCGGCGCCTGGCTGGCTGGCCAGCTGCACAAGGAAACCGCCAGCCGCGTGACGCGGGCGCGCACCGCGGCCTGATCCGTCGGCGCCTGCGCGGCGCCCTGCTTCATCCCGGCCCCGGCCCGTTTCGTCGCCCCAAGGGCCGGTTCCGTCGAAAACCACGCGCCAGCGCCAAAGCAGCTGGTTATGCTCCGACGCATCCCAATCAAGGACGTCGTGATGAAGAGCGTTTTCTTCGTAGCCCGCCTGGTCGTGTTCTGGTTCTTCGTGCTGCTGTTTGTGGCCTTGTTGCTCGCCAACAGTCCGCCGCTGCGCTACAGAGACACCGGGGCCATGTTCGTCCTGCTTATCTTCCTCACCCTGGTGATGGTAGTGACCAGCGCAGTGACCCATCTGCGCCGCGTGCGCCTGATCGCCGGGCATCTCGACGACAGCACCATGGGCAACCGCCAGCGGCGGCAGATCGAGATACCGCTGGAAGCCGGCGAAGCCTTCGACCTGCTCGATGCCGCCATCCGCGAACTGCCGCGCAGCGAAGACGTGGAAAGCGCACGCGACAGCCTGCAGATCCGCGCCAAGGTACAGCGCCCCAAGGCCTATGGAACTAATCCGTTCGAACGTCTCGACCCGTCGCTGTGGTTTGGTCACGTGCGCAACCAGATCTTCGCCACGGTCACGCCGCGCGAGGGTTCGGGCAGCGTCACGCTGATCTGCGAGCCGGAAGCCGGCGCATGGACCGACTGGTTCCGCGTGGACGACGGCACCAACCTGGAAAACGCCGAGGCCATCACGCGCGCCATCACCCGCCGCATCGCCGAGAAGCGTCGCCAGGAACAACGCCGCGCCACCCAGACGGAAAACGAGAAAGAGCGCACCGTGGCCCGCCTCAACCTGCTGCATGCGCAGGTGGAGCCGCACTTTCTCTACAACACGCTGGCCAGCGCGCAATACCTCACGCGCACCGATCCGCTACAGGCCGACCACATGCTCGGGCATCTGATCCACTATCTGCGCCACTCCCTGCCGCAGCGCGACGATGCGCTGTCCCTGCTGGGCGATGAGCTGGAACGCACCCGCGCCTATCTGGAAATCATGCGGCTGCGCATGGGGCCGCGCCTCTCGCTGCAGATCGACGTACCCGACGCGCTGCGCGCCATCGCGATGCCGCCGATGATGCTGCAGACGCTGGTGGAGAACGCGATCAAGCACGGCCTGGAGCCTAAGCCCGGCGGCGGCACGGTGTGGATCCTGGCGCGCCGCGACGACAACACAGTGTCCATCACGGTGGCCGACGATGGCCGCGGTTTCAGCGACGCCAGCGGGGGCACCGGCATCGGCCTGAAGAATGTGCGCGAACGTCTGCGCCTGATCTATGGCACGGACGCTTCGCTCTCGGTAGTCAGCAATGCGCCCGAAGGCGTGGCCGCCACCATCACCCTGCCCCTGCGCAACGAAACCACGGAACCCGCGTCGTGACCACTGCCATTCTTGCCGAAGACGAAACCCTGTTGCGCACGGCGCTACGCGATCTGCTCGCGCGGGTCTGGCCGGAATTGGAGATCGTCGCCGACTGCGAAGACGGCGCCAGTGCCCTGGAAGCGATCAGCGAACATCGTCCCGACATCGCCTTTCTCGATATCCGCATGCCGGGGCTCAGCGGACTGGAAGTCGCCGAAGCTGCCGCCGAGGCGAGTCCGCAAACGCAGGTGGTGTTCACCACCGCCTACGACCAGTACGCGATCGATGCATTCGAACGCGGCGCCGTGGACTATCTGCTCAAGCCCATCACCGAGACCCGGCTCACCGCCACCATGCAGCGCCTGCAGACGCGCGCCGCACCCCGCGCGACCGATGCTGCAGCTCTATCGCAGCTGCTGCGCGATGAAATGCTGCAGCCTGGCACACGCGCCGAGCCGCTCACCTGGATCACCGCCAGCAACGGGCGCGAAACGCGCCTGATCATGGTGGACGACGTCGCCTATTTTCGCGCCGACAGCAAATACACCATCGCCATGACSGCCGACGGCGAGGCGCTGCTGCGCAAGCCCATCCGCGAACTGGCGGCGGTACTCGACCCCGCCGTGTTCAAGCAGATCCACCGCTCCACCATCGTCAACCTGCGCGCGGTCGCATCGATCGTTCGCGACGACACCGGCAAGGGCACGCTGCGGCTCAAGCAGCGACCCGAAACACTGGTGGTGAGCCAGCCATTCATGACGCTGTTCCGAAACATGTAAGTACCGGAAACCTTCCCCTGCCGAGCATCACAAGAGGTCACCATGGAAAAGCTGATCCTTTTGTTCTATCTGGTGTTATCCCTCACCGGTTTCGAACCCACACGCACCGTCGTCACCCACGAACTGACCCACGGGATCGACCTGATCTACAGCAAGATCCAGATCTCCGGCGAGCTGGCCACGTTCCGCTGCCTGCGCAGCCAGAGCGGCCTGTGCCACTTCACCGTACTGCCCGGCTCGTGCAGCACCAGCCACGTCGCCTGCGAACCACCGATCACCGTCTTCACCATGCGCCAGGGTGATACGTTGTTGTTGACGCGTCTTCCCGACGATTTCGCCAGCTGCGTCACCTCGGCACCGACGGCCGAAGGCGCCTGCGCGCGGCAACTCGCCGGCGCGGGTCGCCCCGCCCTCTGAACCGCGGTCTCGCGGCGCAGTGCCGAGCCTCGCTAGAATCGGCAGGAGCGACGGGCGGGAGCGAGCAATGCGGTGCAAACAGCGTCAAGGTTGGATCGGCCTGCTGACGGCCATGGCCATGGCCAGCGCCACGGCGGCGACCGCGGTGCCACCCAAGGGCGATGTGCTGCTGGTGCCTGACCGCGTCTGGACCGCTGACGGCGACGCTGCGCATGCGGGATGGGCCGTGCTGGTGCATGACGGCGCCATCGCCGCCGTGGGACCGGCGGACAGCCTGAAGGCACCGGCCAGCGCCCAACGCATCGCCCTGCCCGGCACCACGCTCACGCCCGGCCTGATCGACCTGCACTCGCATGTCTTCCTGCATCCGTACAACGAGACACTGTGGAACGACCAGGTCCTGAAGGAGCCGCAGGACTACCGCACACTCGAAGCCGCCGCCCATGCGCGCGCCACGCTGATGGCGGGCTTCACGACACTGCGCGATCTGGGCACGGAGGGCGCCGGCTTCGCCGATGTCTCGATCAAGCGTGCGATTGACGAAGGCATGATTCCGGGGCCACGCATGTTTGTTGCCACCCGCGCCATCGTGGCGACGGACAGCTATGGACCGGGTCCACGCGGCTTCCGTCCCGATATCGATCTGCCCGGCGGCGCGCAGGAAATCAGCGGTGTGGACGAGGCCATCCGCGCCACCCGCGAACAGGCTGGCCACGGCGCCGACTGGATCAAGCTCTACGCCGACTACCGCGTAGGCGCCGATGGCAGCACGCAGCCGACGCTATCGCTGGCGGAAATGAAGGCCATCGTGGATACCGCGCACCTGTCGGGCCGTCCGGTGGCTGCGCATGCCTCCAGCGACGAAGGTGTACGCCTCGCGGTGGAAGCGGGCGTGGACACCATCGAGCACGGTTATGGCGCCAGCGAGGCCACGTTCCGCCTGCTCAAGCAGCACGGCACGGCGTACGAACCCACGCTTACCGCGGTGGAAGCCACCGCGCAGTATTTCGAGCACTACGTGCCGGGGCAAAGCGAACCCACCGCGCGCATGAAAGAAGCCGAGCACGCGTTCCGCACCGCGCTCAAGGTTGGCGTGATCATCGGTAACGGCAGCGATGTGGGCGTGTTCACCCATGGCGACAACTGGCGCGAGCCGGTCAATATGGTGCGCGACGGCATGACGCCGCAGCAGGCTTTGCACGCCGCCACCAATATCGCGGCACGCATCCTGYGCCAGCAGGACAAGTTCGGCCGCATCGCGCCCGGCCTGCGGGCTGACCTCGCCGCATTCACGGGCGATCCCAGTACGCATATCGACGATCTCCAGCATCCCGTCTTCGTGATGAAAGACGGCAGCCTCTACCGCACACCACAAGCCACGCCATGACCGACTTCCTGATCCGCCCCATCGAAGCACGCGACAACGCCGCCGTCGCCGACATCATCCGCACCGTGATGCCGGAATTCGGCGCCGACGGCCCGGGCTTCGCCATTCACGATGCCGAAGTGGGCACCATGTACGAAGCCTATACGCGCCCACGCAGCGCCTACTTCGTGGTGGAACGCGATGGCATGGTGATTGGCGGCGGTGGCGTCGCGCCGCTGGAGGGCGGCGAAGCGGATGTGTGCGAGCTGCGCAAGATGTATTTTCTACCCGAGGCGCGCGGCATCGGCGCCGGCAGCGCCATGATGCTGCGCTGCCTGGATGCCGCCCGCGAACGCGGCTTTCATCGCTGCTACCTGGAAACGCTCACCGGCATGGATGCGGCCCAGGCGCTGTATCGTCGGCACGGCTTCCGCACGATTTGCGCGCCGATGGGCGGCACCGGACACTTCAGCTGCGACCAGTTCTATCTGCGCGATTTGTAGGAGTACCTCATGGCCCGCGATCACCGCATCGATGCCTACATCCTTCAGGCGCCGCCGTTCGCCCAGCCCATTCTCGAGCATCTGCGCGACGTGGTGCACGAGGCCTGCCCGGAGGTCGAGGAAGGCATCAAATGGAGCATGCCGTTCTTCAGCCTCAATGGCTCGCCGATGTGCCAGATGGCGGCATTCAAGCAGCATTGCGCGTTCGGTTTCTGGCGGCACAAGGAGGTCACCGGCAGCGATCGGGCGGATGGCATGGGCCAGTTCGGCAAACTGACCTCGCTGAAGGATCTGCCGGCGAAGAAGACCCTGATCGCGCTGATCCGCAAGGCCAGAGCCTTGAACGAAACCGGTGTAAAGGTCTCCCGTCCCAAGGCCGCACCCAAACCCGCACCGACACTCCCGGATGATGTCGCCGCGCTGCTGGCGATGAAGAAGCACGCCGCCGCCCGCAAGACCTACGAGGGCTTTCCGCCCAGCGCGCAACGCGACTACGTCGAGTGGATCACCGAGGCGAAGACCGAGGCCACGCGCCAGAATCGCATCGCCAGCACGCTGGAGTGGCTCGCCGAAGGCAAGCGGCGCAACTGGAAGTACGAAGCATGCTGAAGGCGCCGCTACTGCATTTTGAGCTCGACGACCCCACGTCGCCGGATGTCGCCCTGTTGATCCGTGAATTGGACGGCTATCTGGCGGAGCTCTATCCCTCGGGCAATATCCGCCACATGACGGCCGAGGAACTGAGCCAACCCAATGTCAGCTTCCTCACCGCCCGCGTGGATGGCACGCCGGTGGCATGCGGTGCCTTCGTGGCGCACGAGGACTACGTGGAAGTAAAGCGCATGTACGTGCTGCCCGCCTGCCGTGGATTGGGGCTTGGCAAGCAATTGCTCGAAGCGTTGGAATTGGAAGTCGCACGCTCCGGCGGCCGCATCCTGCGCCTGGAAACCGGCACGGCGCAAACCGAGGCGCTGGAACTCTACGCACGCGCCGGCTATCGTCGCTGCCCACCGTTCGGCGAACACCAGTCCAACCCGCGCAGCATCTGTATGGAGAAGCATCTCGCATGATCCGCATTGCCCACGCCGACGATGCGGCGGCTGTCCACGACATCTATACGCCCTCGGTGCTCCACGGGGTAGAAACCTTCGAGACCGAGTTACCTGGGATAGACACGATGCGCGAGCGCATCCTCACGCGCCTGCGCTACTACCCGTGGATCGTCTGGGAAGAGGAAGGCCGCGTACTGGCCTATGCCTATGCCAGCCGCTTCCGCGAACGCGCCGCCTACGACTGGATCGCGGAGACCTCGATCTACGTACACGCCGATGCACGCCGCCGCGGCATCGCGCGCAGGCTCTACGGCACACTGCTCGACGTGATGCGCCTGCAAGGCATCAACCAGGCCGTCGGGGTAATCACCCTGCCCGGCCAAAGCAGCGTGACCATGCACGAAGCCATGGGCTTCACGCCGGCCGGCGTGTGGCGTAGCTCCGGTTACAAGCTCGAGCAATGGTGGGATGTCGGCGTATGGCAAAAGGAACTGCAGCCGACGCAGACGCCGCCGCAGCCCGTGACGCCATTCCCCGCGGTAGACGCTGAGCAACTGAAGGCTCTTTTCACGGCATAAGCCGTCGGCCAGTGCCGGGCCCGTTTTGCGCTCATCGCAGCGAGTTGATCGCCTTCACCGCGCTGTTCAGCCAATCCCAGGCATCGGGCAGAAACACGGTGATCAGAATGGACCCCATCGCCAGCAACTTTGGCCACAAGGCGGACAACGCCCCGCCAAAGGTCAAATGGTCCTCATCGTTGGTGAACATGCGTCCCAGCAAATAGTCCTTCTCCAGCGTCAGCACGCCGTAGGTGATGGCGGCAAAGCCGAGCACCATCAAAATGGCCGCCGCCGTCGTCTGCAAACGCTCGTAAACCGGTGGATAGACCTGGATCAACATCAGCGTCACGGTGGCGCCCAGCACCGCGCACCACGCACTGGACCTTACCGCCGTACCGGCCAGTTTCATCTGCGCTACCAGGACGGCCTGCCATTGGCGAAGCTTTTCCTTGTCAAACAAGGGATCGATCGTGCCGTCGAGCAAGGCATTCGTCTGCCGCACCCAGGCGGCAAAATCTGGCCTGCGCAGCGCGTTGTAGTTGTCGATGCGCATGACAGCGTTGAACGGGCTGCGCGGTCGCTCATCCAGCAGCTTGGGCGTTGGCCATTCCTTGACTGTCGTGGATTCCTGCACGGCAGTCACCGTCCTGCTGAGCTCCAGGCTCATGCAGCGCCAGCGGTCCAGGCCTTCCAGGTAGAGAACCAGGAAGAAGCCACTGCTGCCCAGCACGAACGCGCCGGCAAACGCGGAGAGCCAGACCGAATGGGCCCCGCTTGGCCGGTAGTCGTTGACGCAAAGCACCAGCACGAGCAACAGGAGTGCCGTGGCGATCGAAGCGCGGTAGTACGGGCGGTGCCGGAGGCGAACCTTGAGACGCGACGAGGGGTTCACGTGCTCAGCGATAGCAAGGCAATAGGCATTCCACACCCTCATCCGAACGCAACAGAACGCCATGAAACACGCATAGGCAAGACACAGGCAGATCAACGCCCAGCCATCCGTGCCATGCGCAAGGTCCGTGTCGCCGGGCGTCGCCGGAGGAAACATGACGATGATCTTGTACGCGGCAATGAGGATGCCGAACGCGGCAAAAGCGATCCAGGGCACCAGCCAGATCCAGCTTGTCCTTGGCTCGCCTGCCAGCTTCGATGATGCTTGCGCGCCGTTTTGCGTCTTCAACATGTCCATCCAGCGCATGGCGTGGCGGCTGAGCGGGAGCGTTGCCAGTTCGGGCGTGCGCCCGTTGCGAACCAGCCATATGGCCGTGACCAGCAGGATGCCAAGCACGATGCCCATCGACAGGTAGACCGGCTGCTGCAGTTGCATGCGGGTATCGGCAACGATGGGAATGTCGCCGAATCTCCTGCTTGTCCGCTGGGCTTTACTCTCGTTTTGTTCCTTGCCCTGGACTTTGCTCTCGGTTACTTCGTCGCCCTGGACTTTGTCCGCGCTTTGTTCGTCGCCCCGGCCCAGACCCGACTCGTCGACACGCTGGAAGCCTGCCAATGTCGCCACCAGCATATTGGGTCGGTTGGGCGAGGCGTCACTAGGGCAAATCAGACCCACGACCGCGCGAAACATGTTGGCCGCGTAATCCGTCGGAAACGAGAAGAAGCGTCGATTGCCAGACTGGCTGCATTCGTTCGAAGACACCCCTGGCGCGTTGCCGACTGAACGATCCGCCGCCTGCTCGCGTGGCCGCGCATCGGGGTCATCCTTGGGGAAGCAGTCCAGCCCTGAAGCGTTCAGGCAAAGCAGGCTCTTGCCGGCCGGCATGATGATGCTCCCGCGGCTCATGGCGCGGTAGTCGGGATGCACCATCAGGTTGTCCTGCTCCAGCACCACCGGGAGCGCGCCAGGAAATGCATTGCGTATCTCGCTCAGCAGGAACAGGCGATCGCGCACATCGGTGGCCACGATGACGACCGCCGCAGGCGTGACATAGCGCTGCAGGGCGTCGAAGGTCTGGTAAAGCATCAGCTCGTCCGAACGCGAGCTCAAGCTGGGCTGATACGTCGGCGGTTGATCGACTCCGGTTTCCACACCGGTCAGATCCAGCTCGAGCAACCGCTCGGGGAGCAAGCTGCGACGTTGCTTGCTCTCTTCCTGTTTGAGCTGGACATGCTCGGAGCGAATAGCGGCGATGTTCGGCGGAAACTGCACGCTGATGAACTGCACCTCGCCTTTCTTCGCCGATGAGGACGCCGGCGCCGGCGATGACGAGGGCGGCGAAGCCGATGAGGACGGCGGCGATGGCGATGATGAAGGCATCGCCAGCTTGGAAGCGCCCAAGCCAAAACTGGATTCTTCGCTGAGTATGACTACTTTGTCGTTGTCGTGAATCCGGCTTTCCAGATAGCGCTTCACGCGTTTCAACTGATCCCCGACGCTGTAGGCCAGCGGCGTATAGGCCAGCGTGACGAATGGTTTCAAATCGTTCGTGGCGAGGTAAGCGTTCTGTACGATCTGATCGTTGCTGTCGACGCTTGCGGAAGGTGCCCTGAGGAGGATGTTCAGGTGGCCGACGCCCTGGCATCCGGCCGTCGCCGTTTTCGCGGCCTCCATCGCATGTTCCCTTGCGTCCGTGGCGACCTTGCTCAGTGCCGATGCCATTGATTCCATGGCCCCGGAAAAAGTGGGACCGATCACGGCAAGGTTTGCATCGCACGACCAGGAGACGCCCTTGGTCGGCGCCTTCCAGGCAATCTGGTCGCAATCGATCTGGTTAAGCGCCTCGGGCAGCGCGTTAGTCTCCTGGCGATTGCTCGCGTCCAATGCCATCGCACAACGTGCAGCGCGAATGAATGACTCCGGATGAATGCCAAAGCTCGGTGTCTCGCCTACCAAAAACAGCGCGTAATAGGTCGACTCACAGGCATCGGCGTTTGCTTGCGTGTCCGTTCTGGATTTGCAGTTGCGCCAGTTGTCCTTGCGAAAAAGCATCACGCTGGGCAGCGTGCGGCGGCTCGCCTCCGTTTCATTGGCAGTGGACTTGCCGTCGGGTGATCGGGGCGCCCAGGTGAAAGCAAAACCGTCCAGCACGAATTCCTTGGCCTGAAACGCAGCCACGAGTGCGGTCAGCTCGGTGTCAAAGGACCGGCCAAGCCGCGTCTCCACGGGATCGGGCATGGTCACCACGGCGGCGTGCACATTGATGGCGGCATTGCTGGGCAAATGTTCGAAAGGCCGCAATGGATGCGGCAGCTCGGACGCCGCCACGAAATACGATGACGAAGTCACTGCGGGCGGCGCGACCGACGAAGCGGCCGCGGCAACGACGCTGGCTTCCCCCGAAGCTTTCGCTCCGATGGCCGGTGCAGCGCCGATCAATGTGGCGACGAGCAGCCATCGCGCCAACAGCGCCACGAAAGAGCCCTTCGACACCGCTGCCGAGGCCACCGGTATTCCCACTGATACAGCAGCTCCCTGGGCGGGATGGATCATGGCGACTCTCCCTTTTGCGATCGCGCCACTCATCTCACTGCGCTTGTTCTACGCCACAAATCAGCCAAAAACCCTTGGAAGCATGGCTTAAGCCGCGGCACCAAAGGACATACGTATAACCAACTACGTACCCYGTCGAAGCGACGCGGTGGCTCCTGCAGGCAGTGCCCGGCACGCACCGCCCGGGGTCTCTCTATGGCCAAAAAGCGCCACGGAGCAAGGGGTGGCGTCTGATGCGCCCTGCTGCGCTACCATTAGCGTTTTCCACCGCGTTTTGGACTCCCTATGCAGCTCAATCAGGTCAAGGCGATCATCACCGGCGGCGCCTCCGGTCTCGGCTACGCCGTAGCCCAGCATCTGGTCGCCAATGGCGCCAAGGTGGCCCTGTTCGACGTCAACGAGGAAAAGGGCCAGGAAGCCGCCACGGCGCTGAAGGGCCACTTCTTCCGCACCGACGTCACCTCGGAGGACGGCGTGTCCGCCAACGTCGCCGCTGCGCGCGATGCGATGGGCGGCCTGAACGTGCTGGTCAACTGCGCCGGCATCCTGGGCGCGGGCCGCATGCTCGGCAAGGATGGCCCGATGCCGCTCAACACGTTTGCCACCACGGTGCTGGTGAACCTGGTGGGCAGCTTCAACGTCGCCAAGGCTGCTGCCTCGCTGATGCAGAACAACGATACCGGCGAAGACGGCGAGCGCGGCGTGATCATCAACACCGCTTCCGTCGCTGCGTTCGAAGGCCAGATCGGCCAGGCCGCGTATTCCGCCTCCAAGGGCGGCGTGGTCGSCATGACGCTGCCGATGGCGCGCGAACTGTCGCGCTTCGGCATCCGCGTGGCCACGATCGCCCCGGGCATCTTCTGGACGCCGATGGTCGACGGCATGCCGCCGCAGGTGCAGGAATCGCTGTCGGCATCGATCCCGTTCCCGTCGCGCCTGGGCAAGCCGGACGAATTCGCCAGCACGGTGGCCTTCATTCTCGGCAATCGTTATATCAATGGCGAGACGATCCGCCTTGATGGCGCGGTGCGTTTGCAGCCGAAGTAACCCTACCAAACCGTCATTCCGGCGCAGGCCGGAATCCAGTGACTGTATGGCGCGGTTGTCGCAAATGGCGTGGGCGTATACGTTGGGCCGCGCGATAACCTGACACCACGCAACTGGATTCCGGCCTGCGCCGGAATGGCGATCAAGAACTCACCCATCCGGTCCTACATCCATGAAAGCTTCCGACGTCAAGAAAGGCAACGTAGTCGAACACGACGGCACCGTGTACCAGGTGCGCGATATCGAGCGCAGCTCGCCGACCGCGCGTGGCGGCAACGTCACGTTTCGCTTCACCATGTATTCGATCCCCGGCGGTCGCAAGTTCGACCTGAGCCTGCGCGCCGATGACGATCTCAAGGAAATGGAGCTGGTGCGCCGCGAGGCGAACTTCTCGTACATGGACGGTGAGGCATTCGTCTTCATGGACAATGAAGACTTCACCCAGTACCTGCTTTCCACCGAACTGGTTGGCGATAACGCCGGCTATATCGTGGAAGGCGTCGAAGGCTACTACGTGCAGCTGATCGACGATGCACCGGTGGGCCTGCAGGTGCCGACCAGCGTGACGCTGACCGTGGTCGACACCGCCCCGGAAATGAAGGGCGCCAGCGCCACCAAGCGCACCAAGCCGGCCAAGCTCAATACCGGCATCGAAATCCAGGTGCCCGAGTACATCAGCAACGACGAAAAGGTGTGGGTGAACACGCTGACGGGCGAGTTCGCCGGCCGCGCCTGATCGGCGCTGCAGGTTGGACACGAAAGCGCCGGGGAAACCCGGCGCTTTTTGTTTGGCTTGACGCGGTGGCGCAGCTGCGGCACGTTCGCCTCTTCCCGCCCAGGAATGAATGCCGTGTCGCGTCCCCACGCTCCGCATGCTCGTTTCTTTCGTACTCGCCATCTGCTGACGCTGGTGCTGCTGGCGCTGGCGCTTTCGGCGTGTGCACCGGCGCCCGTACGCAATCCCATCGCACAGTGGGTGCCCTCGCCCAATTTCGATGCGCGCCGTCCGGTGCTCATCGTGATTCATTTCACCAACGAGCATTCCGCCGAGCAGGCGCTGCACACGTTGCGCACGGCCAACAGCGGCGGACCGGTGAGTTCGCACTATCTGATCGGCAACGACGGCCACCTCTATCAACTGGTCGCCGATAGCGAGCGCGCGTGGCACGCCGGCGCGGGACGCTGGGGCACGATTACCGACGTGAATTCGGCCTCCATCGGGATCGAGCTGGACAATGATGGCGACTCGCCGTTCACCCAGGTGCAGATCGACAGCCTGCTGCGCCTGCTGGCCGACCTCACGGATCGCTTCCGTATTCCGCGCACGCAGATCATCGGCCACGAGGATCTCGCGCCCGGCCGCAAGGACGATCCCGGTCCGCGTTTTCCATGGCAACAACTGGCGCAGGCGGGCTTTGGCCTGTGGCCGCGGGGCACGCTGGTGGACCCGCCGGCGGGGTTTGATCCGTGGGCGGCGTTGGGGTTGATTGGGTATCCGCTGGACGATCGGGCGTCCACGGTGCGCTCGTTCCATCATCATTTTCGGGGGATGGATGGGGATGCGTTGGACGCGCAGGATCTGCGCATTTTGTTCAACTTGTCGCAGCAGCTTGGGGCTGGTGGTGGGGTGATGCCGGTGGCGGGCTAAGCGCTTTGCGCCACACTTCTCCCTCTCCCCTGCGGGGAGAGGGTTGGGGTGAGGGTTGGGGTGAGGGGCGGGTGCTCGCGGGAACGTTTCTACATTGCCGTCGTCGCGGCGTACACCGGGATCTAGAGCCTCGGTGTTTAGTTGTCGCCTCTCCGCCAGGGTGCCGCCTACGCGGCGGGCGTTTCGAACGGCTGCCGCCGCTCGAGTCACTTTTCTTTTGCTGGCCCAAAAGAAAAGTAACCCAAAGAAAATGGCCTGATAACGCCGGCAGCATCGTGTTGGGATAAGCCCGAACGCTCGAGGCGCGTCGTTGTGGGACAACCTCCGAGGGTACACAGGGGGTACTTCCAAGCGCTGCGCAACGCGCCCGAATCGCTGAGGACTTAAAGCGGGGCTTCGCTGCGCGTTGGCTTTGGAGCCTCACAATTCAATAGGGTGCCGCGCCTGGCGCTTGTCTGTGGGAGCGCACCCTGTGCGCGACAGCCACGCCTGGGTGTACCGC
>NZ_JBFTRY010000075.1:0-16813 GCF_056399745.1 Dyella sp. 01N36 | reverse complement strand
AAGGGGCCATCCTTGCAGTGCGAAAACCACCGCACGGTCGGCGGCATATCGAACAGGTCGCGGGAAATCAGGGGCGCTATCGGCGGCACAACGCGTATTCCTTGATGCGGTAACGCCTATGGCCGCTCATCAACGATGTGCGCGGCCGCGGCAAACAGATGGCGCACGCTAGCACAAGGATTTGCGCGCCCGGCCTGTCGCTGCGCCAATCGAAAGCACCGACGTTCACACGGTCTGCACGTCTTGCGCGTCCGCTGTACGTGTCCGCAGTCCGCCGTGCTTGTCCGGACACCGTCCGCGGACACTGACGATCCAACGTAGCGATGCGCACAAATGGCTTGGGAATGCGGGATGCCAGCGATGTGCGAGGTTGGCACGGGGCTTGCCATATATCCAGTGAAAGGCCCAGTAAGAGCCACCCGACAACCCCCGTGAAGGAGAACGACCATGAAATTCGAAAACCTGATGCTGCACAGCCTGTTCGCCGCCTGCATGCTGGTCTGCGTGTTGACCCTGGGTGCGATGATCGCCGCCCCGACCTATACCAACGCCGCTGTCGCCAGCGCGGCTCCGGTGGCCACCACGGCACAGCCGGCCGGTTGAGTCACTCGCTTGCGCACCGCGTCGCTTGCCGTCGCACGCTCGAACGATCCCATCAGCGAGATCCGCACCGACAGCTAGCCCCGGGGATATCCCGGGGCTCGACCAGCGCCAGCACCCGCACCTGAAGGCCGCACCCGATGCCTGCACGCGCGGCATCGCCCATCCGTCGCTGCATCGTCGAGGGCTTCAGCCCGCGGCGGAGGCCTGCCGGCTGAGTTCGGTCAGTCCGTGACGTTCCATCGCGGCGTAGACCTGCTCCCACCACCATCGGCTATCCCCGCGATCGATCGATGATGACGGCACCTGGACCAGCTGCTCGAATGCTGCCCACAAGTCCTCTTCCGGCGCATCGCGCCTTGCCAATCCGTTGAGTTCCTCATCCAGCGCGGCAAACATCGTTGCCCATTGCTCTTTGGAGTAACGCACGATCTTGGGCCCTCGGTCGAAAGTGGCTACGGTTGCACCGGTCCCTTTCTCGTCCATTTCGCAGCGCTCGCGGCGAGCCTTGCGACTGGCAACGACGAGCCACCCGCTTGACGTCCACTTCACTCGCAAAAGTGGACTCTTTTTCGGCGTGTCGTGCGACCGGCGCTGTGACGCAACGCTGGGATCCCCAGCCAATCACCTGCCCGGCATTGGCGGCTCCCCGCGCCCGGTTCGGATGCCACGCCAGCCACAGGGGTCAACGAGTACGGGAAACGGTCACGTTTCCACGTCGTCGTGCGCGGCTGCATTCGCCATCACCGCTTATCGCTCCACTCCTCAACTGGCGTCGTCGACGCCAGGTCTTAAGTCACGCGCAACTCAACCAACAGGTGCAAGCACATGGGCAGCAGTACGATCACCACCAAAGACGGCGTCGAGATTTATTACAAGGATTGGGGCAAGGGCCAGCCCATCGTTTTCAGCCATGGCTGGCCGCTGTCGGCAGACGACTGGGATGCACAGATGTTGTTCTTCCTCAGTCATGGCTATCGCGTCATCGCGCATGACCGTCGCGGCCATGGTCGATCCACGCAGACCGAAGACGGCAACGACATGGACCACTACGCGGCCGACCTGGCCGCGCTCACCGAGAAACTCGATCTGCACGACGCCATCCACGTGGGTCACTCCACTGGCGGTGGCGAAGTCGTTCATTACGTGGCCAATCACGGCCTCAAGCGCACGGCCAAGATCGTGCTGATCAGCGCCGTGCCGCCGCTCATGCTCAAGACCAAGGACAACCCCGATGGCTTGCCGCTGGAAGTGTTCGACGGTTTTCGCGAGGCACTCGCGGCCAACCGCGCGCAGTTCTACGTGGATGTCGCCTCAGGGCCGTTCTACGGTTTCAACCGTCCGGGCGCCAAGCCCGTGCAGGGCACCATCGACAACTGGTGGCGCCAGGGCATGATGGGCGGCACCAAGGCCCACTACGACTGCATCAAGGCCTTCTCCGAAACCGATTTCACCGAAGACCTCAAGAAAATCGACAAGCCCGCCCTGGTCTTGCACGGCGACGACGATCAAGTCGTGCCGTACAAGGACGCGGCCCTGCTGTCGGCCAAGCTGCTCAAGAACGCCACGCTGAAGATTTATCCGGGCTACCCGCATGGCGCATTCACCATCCATCATGACGTGATCAACAAGGACCTGCTCGAGTTCTTCAAGAGCTGATGCACCCCGCAGCCCCTGCGCCCGGCGCGGGGGCTGCTTTCATCGCAGCTGAAGCACCGCCCGCGGCACGCCCTGTGACCGCAACCACAGCGTGCTCACAAATACCGGCGGATAGTCTGGCGCACACGAATGCCCGGGGGTTTTATGGCCGTGTCGGCTCCGCTATCCACCGACGAAGGACGACGGCTCGAGCGCCTGCTTTCGCTGGGCGTACTCGACACGGAAGCGGAGCCCCTGTTCGATGCCCTGACCAAGGCCGCCTCCCTGCTCACCGGCGCCCCTATCGCGCTGATGACCCTGGTGGACGATCAGCGGCAGTGGTTCAAGTCCAACGTGGGCCTGGAGGGCACCCGCGAAACCTCGCGTGCCGTGGCCTTCTGTTCGTACACCATACTTGGCGATCAGCCATTCGTCGTGCCCGATGCGACCGAAGATCCGCGCTTCGCCGACAATCCCCTGGTCACTGGCGACCCGCATATCCGTTTCTATGCCGGCGCGCCGATCACGCTCAATGATGGCCTGCGCATGGGTGCGCTGTGCGTGATCGATCGCCAGCCGCGACGTTTGTCCAGCGAGCACGCGGCCATCCTGCAGGAGCTGGCGATCGCCGCTGCCGAGGCCCTGGAACAACGCAAGGCCGCGCTCGAACACAGCGAGTCCCTGCACCGCGAGGCCTTGCTGCATCGCCTGTTGATGGAAGACCGCACGCGCCTGGCAGCCATCCTCGATGCCTCGCAGGCGGGCACCTGGGAATGGAACGTGCAGACCGGCGAGATGCGCTTCAACGAACAGTGGGCCAGCATTCTCGGTTATGCGCTGGAAGATCTGGACCTGCTCTCCTCCAGCGTATGGCGCGATGTGCGGGCGGACGAAGGCGGCATCATCCAGGGCGCGCAACGCCGCCTCACCCATCCCGACGACTTGCCGCAAATGGACCAGTGCCTGCAGGAACATCTGCGGGGCGAGCGCTCGCTGTTCGAGAGCGAAGCACGTCTGCGCCATAAGGATGGCCACTGGTTGTGGGGCCTGCTGCGCGGCCGTGTGATCAGCCGCACCGACGAGGGCAAAGCGCTATGGATCTACGGGACGCTGGTCGATGTTTCCGAGCGCAAGCGCATGGAGCGTCGCCTGCATGAAAGCGAGGCCTTCCTCGATCGATCGGGACGCGTCGCCGGCGTGGGCGGCTGGCAGCTGGATCTGGCGACCCATCAACTCACCTGGTCGGATCAGACCTGCGCCATCCATGATCTGCCGGCAGGCCATATCCCCACGCTTGGCGAAGCGATCCACTACTACGCTCCCGAAGCGCGCGAGCAAATTCAGCAGGCCGTGGCCAGGGGCGCCGAAGACGGCAAGGGCTGGGATCTCGAACTGCCGATGATCACCGCGAAGGGACGCCACATCTGGGTTCGCGCCGCCGGCGCGGTCGAGTTCGAGCATGGCAGGCCGTGCCTGCTCATTGGCGCGATCCAGGACATCACGGCGCGCAAGCAGGCGGTGGAATCGGTTCAGCGCAGCGAACGCCGCTTCCGCAAACTGTTCGAGGAAAGCCTGGGCCTGATCTGCACGCATGACCTCCACGGCACCATTCTTTCGGTGAATCCGGCGGCGGCGCAGTCGCTGGGCTATTCGATCGGCGAACTGTTGGGACGTCCGTTCAAGGAGCTGATCGATCCTTCGCTGCACGGCAGTTTCGATGCGTACCTGCGCCGCGTCACCGGCGAAGGCGTTGCGCACGGCCTGTTGCAGATCAAGGCCAAGGACGGTCGCAACCTGGTCTGGCAGTTCCACAATTCGCTGGATACCGAGGACGAGGAACCCTATGTGCTCGGCCACGCGCTGGACGTGACCGAACGCATGCGCCATGAAAGCCAGCTGCGCGAATGGAGCGTGCGCGATTCACTCACTGGCTTGTTCAACCGACGCTACCTTGGCCAGGTTTCCGAGCAGCTTGGACACAACGATCGCTGGGGCTGCATCGTGATCGATCTGGAAGGGTTCAAGTCGGTCAACGATACGCATGGCCACCAGCGCGGCGACGAAGTGCTGGTGGCCATGGGCCACTTCCTCACCATGCACGTGCGTCCCGACGATATCGTGATCCGCTCCGGCGGCGATGAATTCCTGGTGTTGCTGCCGCACGCCGGCGAGCAGGAAACGCTGGCCATCGTGCGGCGACTGGAAGCGGCGCGCGCCAGCGCGCCCAACCGCTTCACCATGGGCTACGCCATACGCATCGGCGGCATGCCGCTGGATGCCGCGCTGGCCAGCGCAGACAGCCAGTTGTATCGCGTGCGGCGCGACCGCGGCTACCAGGGGCGCTGAGTCCGCTCAGCGGAACAGATTGGTCTTGGCCAGTTCAATCAATTCGTCGCCCCGTCCGTTGATGACCGTGCGCAGCGCCCACAAGCCAAAGCCCTTGGCCTGTTCCAGCTTGATGCTGGGCGGCATGGCTAGCTCCTGCGTATTGGTCACCACATCGAGCAAGGCGGGGCCGTCGTGCGCGAGGATATCCTTGATCGCGGCGGGCAGATCGCCGGGATCTTCCACGCGTATGCCATGCACGCCGACGGCACGAGCCATCGCGGCAAAGTCGGGATTGACCAGCGACGTGCCGGTTTCCAGATAACCGCCTGCCTTCATCTCCAGCGCCACGAAGCCCAGCGTGTGGTTGTTGAACACCACGATTTTCACCGGCAGCTTCTGCTGCACGAGAGTGAGAAAGTCGCCCATCAGCATGGAGAAGCCACCGTCGCCGGAAAGGCTGATCACCTGCCTGCCCGGATAGGCCGCCTGCGCGCCAATGGCCTGCGGCATCGCGTTGGCCATCGACCCGTGCACCAGCGAACCAATCAGGCGACGTCGCCCATTCATCTTCAAATAGCGCGCCGCCCAGATCGATGGCGTGCCTACGTCGAAGGTGAATACCGCATCGTCCGTCGCCGCCTCGCTCAGCAGCTTGGCGAGGTATTGGGGATGGATCGGCTTGCGGCCGGGCTTGCCCGTGGCCAGTTCGTCCAACCCCTCGCGCGCCTTGCGATAGTGCGACACGCTAGCGTTGAGATGGGCCTTGTCCTGCTTCGCCTTCAGTTGCGGCAGCAAGGCCTCGATGGTGGCCGCCACATCGCCCACCATGCCCAGGTCCAGGCGCGCGTGCTGACCAAGACTGTCCGGGCGAAGATCCACCTGTGCAATCTTCGCGTCGGTGGGATAGAACTGCCGATACGGGAATCCCGTGCCCAGCATCAGCAAGGTGTCGCAGTTCAACATGGCGTAATAGCCGGAACTGAATCCGATCAGGCCGGTCATGCCCACGTCGTACGGGTTGTCGTATTCCAGGTATTCCTTGCCGCCAAACGCGTGCACGATGGGTGCCTGCAGGGTCTCTGCCAGCTTTACCACGGCGTCATGCGCGCCTGCGCAGCCGCGACCGCACAGCAAGGTGATGTCCTTGCCGCTGTTGAGCAGTTGCGCCAGTGCATCGATATCTTGTTGCGCCGGACGCACCACGGGCGGACGCAGCGCGATGGATGAACCGGCCGACGGTTTGGCATCCAGTTCAAGCAAGGCCACGTCGCCGGGAATGACAACCACCGCCACGCCGCGCTTGCCGATGGCCGCGCGCATCGCGCTTTCCAGCACGGCGGGCAATTGCTCGGGCGTGGATACCAATTCGCAGTAGTGGCTGCACTCGCGAAACAGCGATTCCGGATGAGTCTCCTGGAAATAGCCGCGGCCGATTTCCGCGCTGGGAATCTGCGCCGCAATCGCCAGCACCGGCACGCGCGAGCGATGGCAGTCGAACAGGCCATTGATCAAATGCAGATTGCCGGGGCCGCAGCTACCTGCGCAAACCGCAAGATCTCCCGTCAGATGCGCCTCGGCGCCGGCGGCGAAAGCCGCGGCCTCCTCGTGGCGCATATGGATCCAGTCGATGTCGCCGCGCTGTCGCAAGGATTCCGTGATGCCGTTGAGACTGTCGCCCACCACGCCGTAGATGCGTCGCACGCCGGCGACGTGCAGGGTTTCGGTGATGACATCAGCCACTTTCGTACGCGCCATAACTCGACCTCTTCGATGGAAGGCCCGCGCCAGAGACGGCATGACGGGTCCAGCGAGTATCGCGTCGGCGGCGTGACAACCATGTCAGCCTCGCGCGCCTCCGCACGACCTGCGTGGGTCGTGCGGAGGCAAGCTTGCGAACTACTTGGAGATCAACAACAGCAAGGACTGCCCGCACTGCCCGTAGGTTGTTCCGGCGCCACCAATCAAGGCTTCGTTGCCGGGTGATACGAAGGTATTGGCGCCATCGTTCCAGTTGCAGGTGTCGGTGACGCGATACCACTGCGTGCCCGAGGGCGGCGCTGGCAGCGTGAAGGTGACGCTGCCCGACCAGCCGTTGTAGGCGATATACATGGAGTTGCTGTCGCCCAGCGCCGGACCATTGATGGTGTATGCAAGCGCGTAGTTGCTGGTGTTGTTCCAATAGTTGGTGTCTGCCGTCGCACCGCTGGACTGGTACCAGACCACCTGGCTGGCGGAATACCAGCTGGCCGGGCGCAGGGCCGGATGCGCCTTGCGGAACGCGATCAGGCGCTGTGCAAACGTGTAGAAATTGCTCTGATCCGTGGTCCAGCTGTTGGTGAGCCAGTTCGCGCTGGAGTCCAGGTTGTAGGCGTTGTTGTTGCACTGGAGCGTGCGCAGGTATTCATCGCCACCCTGCATCAGCGGCGTGCCCGCCGAGAGCATTTCGAACGCCATACCGGTGCGCGCGGCACGACGCTGGTCCAGCGCCGTACCGGTGCCGGCCGACATGCCCTGGTCCCAGCTGTAGTTCGTGCTGGTGCCACCGTCGGATGGGCCGTAAGGCCATGCCTGGCTGTTGCTCGCGCCGTTGCACGAATAGACGTCCTTCAGCGTCATGCCGTCATGCACGTCGATAAAGTTCACCGAGTTCCACGGCGAACGTCCATTGGCCTGGAACAGGTTGGACGAACCGGAGAAGTCGTTCGCATCCTGCGTGATATGGATGGTCATGCTGCCCAGTTCGTTCTGCGCCTGGCGCAGGCTGTCGCGGAACACGCCGTTCCACTCGGACCATCCTTGCGGAAAGCCGCCTAGCTGATACGAATTGCCACCGATCGCCCAAGGCTCGGCAAACAGGTCCAGGCCGCTGCCACCCGTGGCCGGGCGCACGCTGAATTCGCGCAGGATACGGTTGATCGCCACATTGGAATCGGCTGCATCGAAGTTGTATCCGCCGCTCGGGCAATTGGGCGCCGCCGAGGTGTACGCACCGTTGAGGCAACTATTGCCCAGCACGGAAGCAAGATCGAAGCGGAAGCCGTCCACGCCCATGGTGTTCGCCCAATAAGCCAGCGAATCCACGATCAGGTTCTGCGCCACCGTGTTGTACGTGTTGTAGTTGGCGCCAATGCCGGTGTTGTCGTAGAAATATTGGTTGCCGGAGGTCAGCTCGTAATAAGTGGCGTTATCCAGGCCACGCCACGATTCGATCGTTGCCGTGGTCGGGTCGTTGCTGGTCCACGTGCCGCCCTCGGCCGTATGGTTGTAGACCACGTCCATGTACACCTTGATGCCGGCATTGTGGAAGGCCTGCACCATCGCCTGAAATTCCGCCGTGGGGCCGCCGGGCGCCTTGTTATAGGCGTAGCGTCGGTCCGGCGAAAAATAGTTCTCGGTCATGTAGCCCCAGTAGTTCTGGTTGGCATCCGAGTTGGGCACCACATCGTTGGCGTCGTTCTGCGTTTCCTGCACGGGCAGGAATTCCACCGCGGTGACGCCGAGGCTGGCCAGATAACTCGCCTTCAGCCCCGCCCCGTAATAGGTGCCGCGATACTGCGCGGGAATCGACGTGTCCTGTTCGGTGAAGCCGCGCACGTGCACTTCGTAGATCACGTCGTCCTTCTGCGCACGCGTGGGCTTGGTGCCGGTGCCTTGCGTGCTCGGCGCCAATACAACGCCCTTGGGCGCGTAGATGCCGCTGTCCGTCGTGCGATAGCTGGCGCCAGAGGCGAACACGTTGCCGTTCTGGTTCGACGGGTTGAGCGGATCCTGGCTCACTTCCTGTGCATAGGGATCGAGCAGCAGCTTGTTGGGATTGAAACGATTGCCACTGGCGTCGACATCGGAAACGAAGCCCACCTGCGAGCCCTTGCCCCAACTGCTGCTATACGGCCAGTTCGGTCCCCAGGCGCGGTATCCGTAGTACACCGAACCGGTGATGCCCGCCGCCTGGATCGACGACACCGGCACCGTCACCGCCCATACGCCGCTGCCGACGGAGCTTAGTGTGTAAGTAGCCGATTCCTGCGCGCCATAGCCGCTCGCATACAGGTACAACACGATGCGCGTGGCGCTGGACGAGTAGACGCGAAAGGTGATGCTGGTCTTTTGCGCGTTGTAACTGGCGCCAAGACTCATGCTGTTGATAGCCGCGTGGGTCGTTGCAGCGGGCACGCCGGCGAGCGCCGCGCAGGCCAGCAGCGCGGCGAGGATTTTCGAGCACTTCATGGGTGAGCCTCCATCCTGCTTCGTTGACGATCAGGTCGAACAGCAGCAACGCCATGGGGCACTCCCTGCCACGGCTGGCGGCCTAGCGAACACCACTGTCGTTCGCAACTTCAGCGCGGTCGCGCGCACTCCCCTCGCGCAACCGCCTTTCGGGCGGCAGTGCGTCGCATCCTAGAAAGCATCGCAGTGCAGCAACCAGCGGCTGCATACGTATTCATTGCGAACGGGGTCCGCAAAAACGTCACTCGCTGGCGGAACGTTCCCATCGGGCGAGCTGTTCGCGCAGCGCTTCGTTGTCGGCCTTGAGCTCCGCCACTTCGGCCTTGAGCTCGGCAACGCGACGCTGCAGGGTCGGCAAATCCTCGCCCTCGCCTGCTTCCACCACCGGCTTGGGCTTGCGCTTGGCCTCGCGCACGCGCTTGGCCGCCTGCTTGAGTTCGTCGTCGCCGGCGCTGGCAGCGGCGCGCTGCTCGTCCTCCGGCAAGGTCGCCACGGCCGCGGCCGCATTGATCGACAACACGCCGGATTTCACCGCCGCCACCACTTCCGGTGCAGCCTGCTTCTGGATCTTTTCGATCATCACCACCTGGTTGTTGCTCAGCCTCGCCTCGCGCGCGATGGCCTGGCGGCTGGGCAGCGGCTCGGACTTGGCGGGCGATTCGGCCACGTCGGCCGCCGGGGACGGCGGCACCTCGTCGGCAGCCGGTGCGGTTTCCTGCTCCGCCGGCTTGGTGCGCGTGCGACGCTCCTGCAGGATCTCGCGCTTGCGCAGTGCCAGCACGCCGCGCTGGAAATCGGACACGCTGCGACGTCCAAGGTGCTGCTCGATCATCCACAGGTGCACRTCKTCCATMGACTGGAAGCGCGTGTTCTGCACCGTGTTGAACGGCAGGTCGTGCTTGCGGCAGATGCCGTAGCGGTTGTGGCCGTCGACCAGGACATCGCCCCATAGCACCAGCGAGTCGCGGCAACCCTCCGCGAGCAGGCTGCGTTCCAGCGCCTCGTATTCGTCCGGGGTGAGCGGGTCGATATAGGCCTTGAGTTCTTCGTTGACGACGATGTCCATGGGAGCGTGCTGCGGCGGGCAAAGGGGCGGCATTGTAGAGAACCTGCGCGCTGGTTTCGCGGCTTGCGCGGGGCGGCGGAACGTGCGCAGGCACTGGTAAGGCCGTCGCGCACAGGGTGCGCTCCCACAGGGATGGGCATGGAGGCGCCAGGACAGCTCTGCTACCTTGCTGGCTTTCCGACGAGGGGGATTCCATGCTGCTGCGCCAATGCCTTGCCCTTGCGCTCGCTGTCTCGCTGTCCGCCACCGTGGCGGCCGACGAAGCGAAGCCTGCCCATACGCCCTCGCCGAAGGAACTGCTGGCCAAGTCGCAGGCGCAGGAGTGGCGCACGCCCGACCCGCAGAACCTGCTGGTCATGCAACTGCCGCAGGGGCGCGTGCTGATCGAGCTGGCTCCCGATTTTGCGCCGCTGCATGTGGCCAATATCCGCACCATGGCGCACGAGCACTATTACGACGGCCTCGCCATCGTGCGGGTGCACGACAACTTCGTCACCCAGTGGGGCGACCCGGCCAGTGACGATGAGGGCGACAAGAGCAAGCTCAAATCCCTGGGCTCGGCCAAGGACCGGCTGCCGCCGGAATACACCCGCCCTTACGACGCCAAGCTCCCGTTTACCGCGTTGAAGGACGGCGATTTCTACGCAGCGGAAGTCGGCTTCTCCGAAGGGTTCCCGGTAGCGCGCGACAAGGCCAGCCAGCAAGAGTGGCTGACCCATTGCTACGGCATGGTGGGCGTGGGCCGCGACATCGATCCTGAAACCGGCAGCGGCAGCGAGCTTTATGCCGTGATCGGCCAGTCGCCGCGCGCACTCGATCGCAACATCGCCGTAGTCGGCCGCGTGCTGCAAGGCGTGGAATACCTCTCGGGCCTGCCGCGCGGTACCGGCCCGCTGGGCTTCTATGAAAAGGCCGAACAACGCGTGGCGATCCCCTCCGTGCGCCTCGCCGCCGATCTTCCCGCTGACCAGCGCCCCCACGTGGAAGTGCTGCGCACCGACAGCGCCACCTTCGCGGCTTTGGTGGATGCCAAGCGCAATCGCCTGGACGACTTCTATCGATTGCCGGTGCACAAGGTGGACCTGTGCAGCGTGAGCATTCCCGTGCGCGACGCCAAGCCGGCGCACTGATCAAGTCAGACGTTGCCGCTCCCTGGCGGCAACGTCCTGGTTTCAGCTACTACGGGGGCGCTTCGCGCAGGCGGGACTTGCGCGTTACGCGGCGCCAGATCCAGCGCCATCCCAACGCCAGCGGGAACGCCAGCAACAGGAACGGGATGCCATAGGCAAGCATCGACAAGGCGTCGCGAATGCCGTCGTATAGTTGGTCCATCCATTCGCCGAGCGACACACCAAGCCGGTGGCCGCGACTCTTATCGGCGAAATCCAGCTGTAGCAGATTGGTGTCGAGACGCCGCTGTTGTTGCGCGGCCGTGTTCTGAAGGCTTTCGCGCTGCACCTGGATCTGAGCGCGTTCATGGCCCAGCGCAATGAGGTCGCTGGTGGCCAGGTCCTTGCGTTGCGCCAGCTGTTCCATCTGCGCTGAATAAGCTTCCAGCTGCTGCAGCTTCTGCTCGTTGTCATTCACCGCGTCCGCCAGGTCTTCAGCGCGGGTTTGCCGCCACGCCACCGTCCCATCCTTGCTGGCCATGCCGGTCAGCGGCTCCACGCCGGACGGCACCACGCGCAGCGTCAACATCGCGCTGTTTTCGCCCTGCTCGATGCGCAACACATTGCATGCGCCAAACTGTGCCGACTCACACGCCTTTCGCACGGCGGCCATGCGCGCTGGAATCTCTGCTTCAGGCAAGGTGATGCGCAGGTGGTGCTCATACGCAAGCTTGGCCCCACCGCTGGCCGTTTCGCCTGGCACAGGTAACGGTGCCACTTCCTGCTTCTTCGAACATCCGGCTGCTACCACCACAAGCGCTGCCAACAGCACTGCTCGTTCCAACATGCGCATGCCTTTCCCCTGTTAGTCGACGTTTCTGATCCCGCGCGTCGGCAGCGTTCAGCGCCATGCTGCGTGAACATTGCCGCGGCCCTATACCCAAAGACGACGCGCTCTTCACCCCTCGCACCGGCAGGATGGCCGCAGACCCTMACGGGAGCAAGGCATGCGGCGGGGTTGGAAAATAGTGGCATGGATCATCGGCGTCTGCCTGGCGCTGATCGTGGTGTTGTTGATCGTGATCGCCACGTTCGACTGGAATCGTCTCAAGCCCACCATCAATGCGCGTGCCAGCGAAACCTTGGGGCGGCCGTTCGCCATCAATGGCGATCTGAGCGTGCGCTGGCGACGCGAAGAGCGCGCCAGCGGCATCGAAGGCTGGGTGCCGTGGCCGGAGTTCATCGCGCAGAACATCAGCATCGGCAATCCCGACTGGACCGAGCAACCGCATTTTGCACAGCTCGATGCCTTGCGCTTCCGCATTTCGCCGCTGCCGCTGATCGTGCATCGGGTGGAAATCCCGGTGCTCTATCTCACCCAGCCCGCCATCGACCTGGAGCGCAATGCGCAAGGGCAGGCGAACTGGGAGTTTGCGTTCACCAACAACACCACGCCCTCGGCATGGAAACTCGATCTGCATGCGATCGGTTTTGACCGCGGTCATATCATGCTGAACGATGCGATCAACAAGGCCGATCTGCAGATCACCATGGAGGCCTTGCAGCGCGCCATCCCCTATGGCGACATCGTCTCGCAGCAATCGGCCGATGCACGCGAGCAGGCCAGCAAGACCGTCGGCGCCAATGCGAAGACCACGCTTGAGAAGGATGCGGGCACACAGGAAAACCAACCGGGCCACACCAGCGCCACCTACCAGTTTGCGTTCCAGGCCCAGGGCAAATACCAGGGCGCCGCGGTCGACGGCAACGGCAAGACCGGCGGCGTGCTCGCGCTGCAGGAGACCGACCAGCCGTTCCCGCTGCAGGCCGACATGCATGTGGGAGATACGCATATCGCCATGGTGGGCACGCTCACCGACCCGCTGCACCTGGCCGCGCTCAATATCCGCCTGTGGTTCTCCGGCAGCAGCATGGCCAAGCTGTATCCGCTGATTGGCGTCACCCTGCCCGACACGCCGCCGTATGCGACCGAAGGCCATCTGCGCGCGACCCTGAAAAAGGGCGCCAGTCATTTCTCCTACGATCATTTCCGCGGGCGGGTGGGCGGCAGCGATCTGGCCGGCGATCTCGCCTTCGACACCGGCAGTGCACGTCCGACATTGACCGGCACGGTGAAGTCGCAGCTGCTGCGCTTCTCTGACCTTGCTCCTTTGATCGGCGCGGACTCCAACGCAGAGAAAGATCAACGCGGCGACGCCACACCGCAACCTAGCGACAAGGTGTTGCCCGTCGAGCCGTTCCGCACCGATCGTTGGCGCGCGATGGATGCGGATGTCACGTTCAGCGCGGCCAAGATCGTGCGCGATACGGCGCTGCCGATCGATGCGCTGCAGACCCACATCGTGATGACTAACGGCGTGCTGACGCTCAGTCCACTGAGCTTCGATTTCGCCAGCGGCAAGATCGACAGCAACCTGCGCCTCGACGGCAGCACCAGCCCGATGAAGGGCGACATCAAGCTCAAGGCGCGGCACCTCAAGCTCAAGGAACTGTTCCCCAAGTTCGCGCCGATGCAGACCAGCTTTGGCGAGATCAATGGCGACGCGGCGCTCAATGCGCGCGGCAACTCGGTGAGCGAACTGATGGGCACCTCCACCGGCGAGCTGAAGCTGCTGATGAACGACGGCGCCATCAGCAAGGCGTTGCTGGAAACGGCCGGCCTCAATGTGGCGAACATCGTGATCGTCAAGCTGTTCGGCGACAAGACGGTGAAGATCAATTGCGCGGCATCGGATCTGTCGGCCACCAACGGCTTGTACCAGACCCAGCTGTTCGTGTTCGACACGGAAGACGCCACCATCCGCGTGAATGGCACGGTCAACTTCGCCAACGAAAAGCTCGACCTCGACGTGCGGCCCGAATCGAAGGGCGTGCGCATCCTCTCCCTGCGCTCGCCCCTTTACGTGAAGGGCACGCTCAAGGATCCCGATGTCGGCGTGCAGCCGGGGCCGCTGATCCTGCGTGGCGGCGGCGCCGTGGCGCTGGCCGTGTTCGCCGCACCGGTCGCCGCGCTGCTGCCGCTGGTCGCCACCAGCAAGGGCGAGCAGGACAATACCTGCGCCACCGTGCTCGAGCAGATGCGCGGCGCATCCAAGGCGCGCACCGCACCGCTGCCGGACAAGGCCAAGGCCGCCGCCACGCACCAATGATCGCGCCGCAAGGCTAGAATGCCGGACTCCCTCTTCGTCGACATTCGTGCATGCAACCGGTCAACAAGGCCCGCTGGCAGATCCATTTCTGCGTGCTGCTCTGGGGCTTCACCGCCATCCTGGGCAAGCTGATCACCCTGCCGGCCATGCAACTGGTGTGGTGGCGCATGCTGCTGGTGTCGGGCGCACTGTTGCTGGTGCCACGGGTATGGCGTGGCTTGATGGCCATGCCGGCGAGACTGCGCTGGGCTTATGCCGGTATCGGCGTGCTGGTGTCTCTGCACTGGCTGACCTTCTACGCCGCCATCAAGCTTGCCAATGCCTCGGTCGGCGCCACCTGCATCGCGCTGGGGCCGGTCTTTCTTTCGCTGGTGGAACCCTGGATCGCCCGCCGCAAGTTCGACCCGCGTGAGCTGTTGATCGGCGTCGCCGTGGTCCCCGGCGTGGCGATGGTCGTGGGCGGCGTGCCGATGGGCATGCGCATGGGCATCGTCGTGGGCGCACTCTCCGCACTGCTGGTGGCGCTGTTCAGCGCCTTCAACAAACGCATGGTGGAACACGGCGACCCGCTCACCGTTACCTGCATCGAGCTGGGCACCGGCACGTTATTCCTTACGTTGCTGGCTCCGCTGCTACCGCACTCCGGGCCTGCGTTTGTATGGCCCAGCCTGCACGACGCCACCCTGCTCACCGTGCTCTCGTTCGGCTGCACGTTGCTGCCGTTCGCCCTGGCACTGGTGGCCTTGCGCCATATGAGCGCTTTCGGCACGCAGATGGTGACCAACCTGGAGCCGGTCTACGCCATCGTATTGGCGATCCTTCTGCTGGGTGAACAACGCCAACTGGATGGCTGGTTCTATGTCGGCGTCGCGGTGATCCTGGCTGCCGTATTCGTTCACCCGCTGTTGACGCGCAAACAGACGGCGACCACCCAGCCGGAACTGCTGGGCACGGCCGAAAGCCACAATGTGGTTGAATAGGCCGCCGTCGCTACGGTGACTTACGCCACCGGGTGAACGTGCACGACGCCCAGCGTCGATCACGGCTGCGGGGAGGTGCTTGCGATGACGCGGGTCAGATTCCCTAGAATCGTACGGCGCGAGTGGTTCCTGGCCATCAGTGCGGCCACCGCCCTCGCCTTCCTGCTCTTTGGTCCGCGACTGCTGGACGGGCTCGATCATCCGCTGTGGCTCGCCGTCATTTTTGGATGGCTGTTCACCGTGATCCTGGGTTCCGCCCTGGCCGTGGTGCGACACGCGGAACACCTGGGCGAACAGCTGGGCGAACCCTATGGCACCTTGGTGCTGACGCTGTCGATCACCACCATCGAAGTGATCAGCATCACCGCCATCATGCTGCACGGGGCGAACAACCCCACGCTCGCGCGCGACACCTTGTTCGCCGTCACCATGATCGTGCTCAACGGCATGGTCGGCCTGTCGCTGCTGGTCGGTGGCTGGCGGCATCGCGAGCAGCAGTACAACCTGCAGGGCGCGAACGCCTACCTGGCCGTCGTCATTCCATTGGGCATCCTGGCGCTGGTGATGCCCAACTACACCATCGACCCGCACAAGACGCTCACCTTGGCACAAGAGGTCTTCCTCGCGGTGATCTGCGCCGGGTTGTACATCGCGTTCATCGGCCTGCAGACCCGTCGCCACCGTGCCTATTTCGCGGCCGTGGAGGACGACGACGAAAGCCCTTCTGAGATGCAAGGAGGCGCGACACGCACCACCTTTCACGCGCTGCTCTTGCTGGCCTATATGGTTCCCGTGGTGTATCTGGCGGAAAAGCTCGCCCACCCGATCGATTACGTCGTGGAAACGCTGGGCAAACCGGCGGCGCTGGCCGGACTGGTAATGGCCGTGCTGGTCGCCACGCCGGAAGGCATCGGCGCCGTGCGTGCCGCGCGCGGCAACCATATGCAGCGCTCGGTAAACATCTTCCTGGGCTCGGTACTGTCGACCATCGGCCTCACCATTCCGGCCATCCTCGTCATCAGCCAGCTCACCGCGCATCCCATCGAGCTTGGCCTGCAGCACACCGACCTGGTGTTGTTCCTGCTCACGCTGACGGTGAGCCTGGTGACGTTTTCCAGCGGTCACACCAACGTGCTGCAAGGCGCCGTGCACCTGATCCTGTTCGTGGCCTATCTGTTCTACATGTTCCAGGTCTGAGGCCATCAGCCCGAAGCAGCGAGCGTCGCGCGCAGGTGGTCGATGAAGGCGCGCACCTTAGCCGGCGGCTGGCGTCCGGGATACACCGCGTAGATGCCACACACCGGCAAGCTGTATTGCGCCATCAGCACGACCAGCCGGCCCTGGCGGATATCTTCCGTGACCAGATAATCCGGCAGCACGCTGACGCCCGCACCATGGCATACCAGCGCATGTGCGGTCGTCACATTGTTCGCTTGCACGCGCTGGCGCATGCGCACGGTGCGTCGTGTGCCGTCGGGCGCGGTGAACGTCCATCGCAGCGGCGTGGCCAGCAGGGTGAGCGCGACCCAGTCGTGCGATGCGAGATCGGTGATCACACGCGGCTGCCCGCAGCGCGCGAGATACTCAGGCGCAGCGACCATCAACTGGCGAAACGTGCTCAGGCGGGTGGAACGCAGATTGGAATCGCGCAACCAGCCCATGCGGATGGCCAGGTCGAAACGCTCGGCGATCAGG
>NZ_JBFTRY010000074.1:0-17053 GCF_056399745.1 Dyella sp. 01N36 | reverse complement strand
GCCCTGAGCACATCCAGGCGTACTGGCTGATGCTCAACACCAAGGTCGACGCGGACATCCCCAACAGCGGCCGCAACATGGACAAGCCCGGCTGCGTCGCCGTGAGCTTCATGATCGGCACCGACGGCGTTCCGCAGAACGTCACCGTGCGCAAGGTGGTTCCGCAGAGCGATCTGGACGCCGTGGCCAAGAGCGTGGTGACCAATCTTCGCTATGGTCCGTCGCTGAAGAACAGCACGCATGAGCCGGTGACCACCTATTACATCGTGCCGTTCAACCTGCCCGCCGATGCCGCGCAGAAGCAGGCCATCATCGACGCCTGCAAGCTGCCCAACTTCGACCAGGCCTGAGGGCCGCGCCGGCCCAGCGCTGGCGCCGTTCAGGGCCAATCCGGCCCTCGGCGGCCTTATGACCTATAATCGCGGCCTTTCACGACCTTGCCGCCCCCGGGCGGCATCACCTTGTGCGGCCCACACCGCCTAAGTATCCGGAGTTGTCATGAGCATCGAAGATCTCGAAAGCGTTGCCCTCGCAATGGTTGCGCCCGGCAAGGGCATCATCGCCATCGATGAGTCGACCAACACCATCAAGAAGCGTTTCGAGGCCGTCGGCATCGACAACACCGAAGAGAACCGTCGCGCCTACCGCGAGCTGCTGCTCACGGCGCCGAACCTCAGCGAGCACATCTCCGGCGCGATCCTGTACGACGAAACCATCCGCCAGTCGACCAAGGACGGCGTGCCGTTCACCCAGGTGATGAAGAAGAACGGCATCATCCCGGGCATCAAGGTCGACAAGGGCCCGGTGCCGCTGGCCGGCTTCCCGGGCGACGTGATCACCGAAGGCCTCGATGGCCTGCGTGAGCGTCTCGCCGAGTACGTCAAGCTGGGTGCGCAGTTCGCCAAGTGGCGCGCCGTGATCAACATCAGCGAAGACAACCCGTCCTCCACCGCGATCGAAGCGAACTGCCACGCGCTGGCCCGTTATGCCGCGCTGTGCCAGGAAGCCGGCCTGGTGCCGATGGTCGAGCCGGAAGTGATCATGGACGGCGACCACAGCATCGAAGTCAGCTACGAAGTGCACGAAGCCGTGCTGCGCAGCCTGTTCAACGCGCTGTACGAGCAGAACGTGATGCTGGAAGGCACCATCCTGAAAGTCAGCATGGTCATTCCGGGCAAGGATTCGGACGAGCAGGCCGAAGTGGAAGAAGTCGCCGAAGCCACCGTGCGCGTGCTCAAGACCACTGTGCCGGCCACGCTGCCGGGCATCGTGTTCCTCTCGGGCGGCCAGACCGACGAGCAGTCCACCGCTCACCTCAATGCGATGAACCGCATGGGCCCGCACCCGTGGCCGCTGAGCTTCTCCTACGGCCGCGCCATGCAGCAGGCCGCGCTGAAGCTGTGGTCCAAGGACATGAAGGCGAACTTCGCCGACGCGCAGAAGACGGTCCTGGCTCGCGCCAAGGACAACGGCCTGGCCGCGCTGGGTCAGTGGAACGCCAAGTAAGCGACCGCTTCTCATCGCTGCAAAAGAAAACGGGCGCCTCGCGGCGCCCGTTTTTGTTTCGCACTATCTGAAAGATCAGAAGCGGTATTCCGCGCTGACGCTGTACAGGTTGGTCGGCAGGTGGATGTTCTTGTCGCTCTGGCTGCCGTCGTAGTAATCCCAGTTCAGGCCGACGCTGATGTTCTTGTTGATGTTGTAGCCCGCACCCAGGCCGGCGTAGTAACGGGTGCTGTTGAAGTTGACCATCTCGGGGTTGGTCTTGTCGTTGGTCAGGCCCGAGCCCTTGGCGAAGAAGGCGCCGCCACGGACTTCGCCGTACCAGTTCGGGCTGAAGCTGTAACGCAGGTTCAGGCCGGCGGTCGCGCCCTGCAGCTTGGACTTGCCGTTGTCGCCGTTGTAGTTGGCGTAATTCTGGGTGTACTGGCCACGCGCGTCAGCGCGGCCCAGGTAGACGTAACCCACTTCCGCACCCAGGGAGGTATCCGGGTTGAGGGCGAAGCGGTAACCACCCTTCACGCCACCGGCGAAATTGCCGTTGTCGTAAGGACCCTTCTGCGTCTGGGCGTAGCCGGCGTTGGCGCCGACGTACCAGCCCTGTTGGGCGTTGCCTTGAGCGGCGTCCTGGGCGAAAGCCGCCGGGACGACCGCGAGACCGGCCGTAGCCAGGGCGAGAGCAAGAATGGTGTTCTTCATGGGGGACTCCTCATCATCTTATTGGGCCAGTCCGCGGCGCCGGGGGTTCGGTGGAGCGCGGCTGGGTACCTTGTGGACCCGGTACTTTTACTTAGATGGTGAGTGGGTCGATTAGTTTCAATACTGGTTAGTTCATTATTAAGGCGGAGTTAATTTTCTTAACATTTGGGCAAGAGGGCGTGGGGATGCTCTGATCTATTCCACATGGACGGCATGACTTCAGAGCATCCCTGGTGGCGACAGGGGTAAGCGGGATCGGCGACAATGCGTACTTTTATGGCCGCCTTCCCCGGAGACCCCTAGATGACAACCCGTCGCGAACTTGCCAATGCCGTACGCGCCCTAGCCATGGACGCTGTGGAGAAGGCCAATTCCGGCCACCCGGGCATGCCCATGGGCATGGCGGATATCGCCGAAGTGCTGTGGAACGACTTCCTCCAGCACAATCCGACCAACCCGAAGTGGTTCAATCGCGACCGMTTCGTGCTSTCCAACGGCCACGGCTCGATGCTGCWSTAYGCGYTGCTKCACCTGACCGGCTACGACCTGCCGATGGATCAGCTCAAGCGCTTCCGCCAGCTGCATTCCAAGACCGCCGGCCACCCGGAAGCCAGCGAAACCCCAGGCGTGGAGACCACCACCGGTCCGCTCGGCCAGGGTCTGGCCAATGCGGTCGGTTTTGCGCTGGCCGAGAAGGTGCTCGCCGCGCACTTCAACCGCCCGGGCCACGAGATCGTCAACCACCACACCTATGTGTTYCTSGGCGATGGCTGCCTGATGGAAGGCATCTCGCATGAGGTCGCCTCGCTCGCCGGCACCTGGAAGCTCGGCAAGCTGGTCGCTGTGTACGACGACAACGGCATCTCCATTGACGGCGAAGTGCACGGCTGGTTCACCGACAACACCCCGGAGCGCTTCGAGGCCTATGGCTGGAACGTGATCCGCGGCGTCGACGGCCATGACGCCGATGCCATCAAGAAGGCCATCGCCGCCGCTACCAGCCAGTCCGACAAGCCCACCCTGATCTGCGCCAAGACCATCATCGGCTTCGGCGCGCCGCACAAGCAGGGCAAGGAAGAAAGCCACGGCGCCGCGCTGGGCAAGGACGAAGTGGCCGGCGCACGCGACGCGCTGGACTGGCGTTACGCACCGTTCGAGATTCCGGCCGAGATCTACGCCGGCTGGGATCACAAGACGTCGGGTGCCGAGCGCGAGCAGAAGTGGCATGACGCGGTTGCCAAATATTCGGCGGCCTTCCCGGAGCTGGCCGCGGAATTCAATCRCCGCGTGTCGGGCGAGCTGCCGTCCGATTGGGCGGCCAAGTCGCAGGCTTTCGTCGACAAGCTGCAGGCCGACGGCCCGGAGATTGCCTCGCGCAAGGCCTCGCAGATGACCATCGACGCGTTCGCGCCGCTGCTGCCGGAACTGATCGGCGGCTCGGCCGACCTTGCCGGCTCCAACCTCACCAAGTGGAAGGGCAGCGTCGACGCCGGCAACGGTTTCGACCCGAAGGGCAACTATGTGTATTACGGCGTGCGCGAGTTCGGCATGACCGCGATCGCCAACGGCCTGGCCCTGCACGGCGGCTTCATTCCGTACGACGCCACCTTCCTGGTGTTTTCCGACTACGCGCGCAACGCCGTGCGCATGAGCGCGCTGATTCCGGCGCACGCCATCCACGTCTACACGCACGACTCGATCGGCCTGGGCGAAGACGGCCCGACCCATCAGCCGGTCGAGCACCTCGCCGCGCTGCGCTACATCCCGAACAACCAGCTGTGGCGCCCGTGCGACGCGGTGGAATCGGCGATGTCGTGGAAGCTCGCGATTGAACGCAAGGGCAACCCGGCGTGCCTGGTGTTCTCGCGCCAGAACCTCAAGCACCAGCAGCGCAGCACGCAGCAGGTGGCCGATATCGCACGCGGTGCCTACGTGCTGTCCGATCCGCAGGACACCAAGTTCAAGGCCATCCTGATCGCCACCGGTTCGGAAGTGGAGCTGGCGATGGAAGCGGCCCGCACGTTGGCGCAGCAAAACGTGCCGGTGCGCGTGGTGTCGATGCCGTGCACGGAAGTGTTCGATGCGCAGCCGCTGGAATATCGCGAGGCCATCCTGCCGGGCTGGTGCCGCGCGCGCGTCGCGGTGGAAGCGGCGACTGGCGACTTCTGGCGCAAGTACGTCGGCCTGGACGGCGACGTGGTCAGCATGACCACGTTTGGTGCCTCGGCACCGGCGCCCCAGTTGTTCGAGCACTTCGGTTTCACCGTGGCCCATGTGGTCGATGCGGTGAAGCGCGTGCTCGGCTAAGTCGATTGCGTTGAATGAAAAAGCCGCGGCATGCCGCGGCTTTTTTTATGAGTGCGCCCACCGGCACGTGATTCCCTGCGCGCCGCTGGTTACCCTGGCGCTTTCCAGGAACAAAGTCGCTGAGCCATGAATACACACGCTCCCTCGCGCCGCGACCACCTACGGCAAATGGCCGCCTACAACCGCTGGATGAACGAGAAAATCTATGCGGCGGCGGCCTCGCTTCGGCCTGACGATGTGATGACGGATCGCGGCGCATTCTTCGGTTCGATCCATGCCACGCTCAGCCATATCGCGGTGGCCGACACGATCTGGCTGCAACGCTTCGCCGCGCATCCGGCGAACTATGGGGCGCTGGAACCGTTGCGGGGCGTGCCCATTCAACGCGATCTCGCCGCGCAACCCTTTGGCGATCTGGCTGCCTTGACCTCGCATCGTCGCTTTCTCGATGCCGTGATTGAGGCATGGGCTGACGCCGTGAGCGAGGAAGATCTCGATCACGCGCTGGCCTATCAGAACACCCGTGGCGAAGCCTTTCGTAAGCCGTACTTCTTTTTGACCATGCATTTTTTCAATCACCAGACGCACCATCGCGGACAGGTGACGACGCTGCTGACACAGGCCGGCGTGGATGTGGGTTCGACCGATTTGTCTAGCTTGATCGACGACGCGTGACGCCCGACCTGTGGGAGCGCACCCTGTGCGCGACGGCCCGACAAAGCAGGAATCCTGCAGGTTGCAGTCGCGCACAGGGTGCGCTCCCACAAGGGTTGGGCTTAGCCGCATGATGCTGTCGATCCTTGAGCGGTAAAACAAAAAAAGCCGCGACAATCGCGGCTTTTTCTTCATGCGTGCGCCCGCTTACTTTCTGGCCGCCGTCAAACGATTGAGCTCCGCCAGCGCGTCCTGCGTGTTCTGGTTGGCCTCCTTCACGGCTTGCTCCGCCGCCGAGCCACCGTCGGTAGTGGCATGGGCGTAGGCGTGAATTGCCTGGCGACGTGCATCGATGTAATGCAGCACGGCCTGCTGGAAGGTGTAGTCACGATTGTCAGGAGCAAGCTTGACGGCCACCACGTCGGCGTACATGGCGTCCCACTGCGGTGCAACGTCCTTCTCGAGTCCGTCGGCGAAGGCCTGCGTCGAGATGGCTCCGGCGTGGGCCTTTTCGTAGAGCGCCGTGGTGGCTTCCATCACTGTTTTCTCGCGCGCGTCGAACGTTATCAGGCTGCCCTCGAAGCGCGCCGTCGCCTGTCGTTGGCTGTTGGGATTGGCCAGCGGCCAAAGCATCGCTGCGAGCACGACGACGCCGGAGACCGCGGCCAGCAACAGGCGCGGCACATTCGGGCTGATCCGGTGTTCGGCATTGAGCGGACGGGAAAGCAGCAGGCCCATCAGGAATCCGCCCGCCAGGCCGCCGATATGCGCGGCATTGTCGATGCCGCTGTGCGCGAAGCCGTAGAACAGCGAGTAGCCGGCGAACAGCAGGGTGCTGTTGCGATGCTCTGCCATCACTTCCTTGGGGACGTCGTTGCGAGGATTGATGACAAATGCCAGCAAGCCGCCAAAGATGCCAAAGATCGCGCCCGACGCACCCGCGCTGTTCACCTGCGGATTCCACAGCAGGCTGGCCACGCTGCCGGTCAGGCCGGCAAAGACGTACAACAGAAGAAAACGCGTGCTGCCGAACAGGCGCTCGATCGTGCGGCCGTTCTGAAAGAGCGCCCACATGTTGAGCGCAAGATGGATGATGCCGAAGTGGATGAAGGTGGCCGAGAACAGGCGCCACCATTGGCCGCCGATGGTCATCGGGCCGAAGTTGGAACCCCAGCGAACCGCCGTTTCGCCATCGGGCGTGAGGATGTTCATCCCGCCGATGCACATCGCCACAAACATGGCTACGTTCAAGGCCACCAGGGTCGGCGTGACCGGTGCGCGCGGGCTGAACTGATCCAGGCGTCGGTGGAAATCGGCGACAGCCGCCTGCGATTGCGCGAACTCCTGCGTCTGCTCCGCAGGCAAGTGCGCCATGATCGCCAGGCCCTGTGGCACCGAGGCAGCCGACAACTGCACCGTGCGAAGCGGCTGGTTTTCCCCGCGCACCTGAAAACGTACGGTCTTGCCGGACAGCGCTGCATTGATGATGTCGTTGCGCGCGAACCGGTGCGTTTCCTTGAGGCTCGTCATGAACGGGCGCTTGCGGCCGCCGGCGATGGTCACGGTATCGCCGGAGAAGGCGATGCTGCCCTTGCCGACGAAACGGAACGAATCGGCCGGCGTGGTGTTGAGGCCTACCCGCAGGCCAAATTCCACCTTGAATGATTCGGCCGCCACCGTAGGGGCGGGCGCCGTCACTGTTTCCTGCTCAGAACCGCTGCCGTGCGTCGGCGCGGCGTCGTGCTGCGTCATGTCTGATCCCTGTGGCTGCGCCGCCCCCTCGTCCAACGGCCCGGCAAGCATGCCAGCGGGCGTTGGAAAGAAACAATCRGGCGCTCGGCCTAGGTCAGGGCGGGAGGAGGTTGCCCAGTTCCTCGGGATCGCTAGCCAGTGCATGTGCGCCGGCCTTTTCCAGTTCCGCCCGACTGCCGAAACCCCACAGCACGCCGATGCCGCGAACGCGGTTGGCCACGGCGCCGTCGATGTCGAAGTGCCGGTCGCCGATCATCACTGTGTGCTCCGGCTCGGCGCCGAAATCGGCCAGGGCGGCGGCAATCATGGTTGCCTTTTCGCTGTGCGGGCTGCTCGGGTCCGGGCCATATAGACGGCTAAATGCGGGACCGAACGGCAGGTGTTCGATGATCGGCCGCGCGTGCCGTTCCGGCTTGCTGGTGACCACGGCCAGCGTGTGGCCGGCGGCCTGAAGGCGCCCGATCATCGCCTCGATGCCCGGGTATACCGAGTGCTCCTGCCAGCCGATGGTGTGGAAGCGCTCGTGGTAGAACTCCACCGCCTGTTCGATGCGCTCGTGATCGTGGTCGAGCAGCGGCGCAAAGCTGTGCCGCAGCGGCGGGCCGATCCAGTGGCGCATCTCCGGGGGATGCGCCACACCCAGCTGCGTCAGCGCATGGCGGACGCAGCCCAGGATGCCGATCTCCGAATCGATCAGCGTGCCATCGAGATCAAACAGACACAGCATTACTTGCCCGCGCGCGCCTTGAGGGCTGCCACGGCGGGCAGCTCCTTGCCTTCGAGGAATTCGAGGAAGGCGCCGCCGCCGGTGGAGATGTACGACACATCTTTTTCGATGCCGTACTTGTCCACGGCGGCCAGCGTGTCGCCGCCRCCGGCGATGGAGAACGCCGGCGAGGCGGCCACGGCGCGGGCCAGGGTCTCGGTGCCATGACCGAAGGCGTCGAATTCGAACACGCCGACCGGRCCGTTCCACACCACCGTGCCGGCCTTGGCGATCATCTCGGCATAACGGCGCGCGGTCTCCGGCCCGATGTCGAGGATCAGCTCGCCTTCCTTGACCGCGTCCACCGGCTTTACCGTGGCGGGCGCATGCGCCGAGAACTCCGGCGCGACGACCACATCCACCGGCAGCGGCACGTCAGCGTTGCGGCGCTTGGCGTCGGCGATCACTTTCTTGGCGGCGCCGATGAGGTCGGGTTCGTACAGCGAATTGCCCACGGAATAACCCATGGCCGCGATGAAGGTGTTGGCGATGCCGCCACCCACGATCAACTGGTCGACTTTGCCGATGAGGTTTTCCAGCAAGGTGAGTTTGGTCGAGACTTTGGAGCCGGCGACGATCGCCAGCAGCGGACGGGCGGGATGCTCCAGCGCCTTGCCCAGCGCGTCCAGTTCGGCTGACAGCAGCGGGCCGGCCGCAGCGATGGGGGCGAACTTGATCACGCCGTGGGTCGAAGCCTGCGCGCGATGCGCCGTGCCGAAGGCGTCCATGACGAAGATGTCGCACAGCGCGGCGTACTTCTTCGCCAGCGCGTTGTCGTCCTTGCCCTCGCCGACGTTCATGCGGCAATTCTCCAGCACCACCACTTCGCCTTCGGCAACGTCGACGCCGTCGAGATAGTCGGCGACCAGGCGCACCGGCTGGCCCAGTTTGTCGCTCAGCCACTTGGCGACGGGCGCCAGCGAGGACTCGGCGTCAAACTGGCCTTCCTTCGGGCGGCCCAGGTGCGACAGCACCATCAGCCTGGCGCCGGCGTCGCGGGCGGCCTTGAGCGTCGGCAGCGCCGCATCGAGGCGCTGGGTGGAGGTGATCCGGCCGTTCTCGATCGGTACGTTCAGATCTTCGCGAATCAGCACGCGCTTGCCGCGCAGATCAAGATCGCTCATGCGGGTAACGGACACGGCGCAACTCCCTGGTTTGGATTCATGAATGCGGCGCCGTTGGGCGCGAACCGCCTATTGTCCCGCCCGGTTCGCGGTGATGCAAACCGTATGACAGGTATCCTATGAACCTCACCGTGGTTGGAGGACAAGGTATGGGGCAGGATCTGGTGTTGTACGGCTACTGGCGCTCGAGCGCCGCCTACCGCGTGCGCATCGCCTTGAACCTCAAGGGCTTGCCGTACGAGTCCGAAGCGGTACACCTGGTGAACCACGGCGGCGAGCAGCATCTGCCGGACTTCCAGGCCTTGAACCCGCAGGAGCTGGTGCCGGCCCTGGTCGATGGCGGGCGGGTGTTCACCCAGTCCATGGCGATCATGGAATACCTGGACGAGACCCGTCCCGAGCCGCCGTTGCTGCCTTCGGACCCGGTCGGGCGGGCACGTGTCCGGGCRCTGTCACAGGTCATCGCGTGCGACCTGCATCCACTGGGCAACCTCCGGGTGCTTCAGTACCTGAGCTCGCAACTCGGGGTCGACGATGCCACCAAGGGCGTGTGGTCCCGCCACTGGATCAGCCTGGGCCTGCAGGCGATGGAAACGATGCTGGCGGGCAACGTGGCGACGGGCCGGTTCTGTCATGGCGATACGCCCGGCATGGCCGATGCGTGCCTGGTGCCGCAGGTCTATAACGCAGTGCGCTGGAAGCTGCCGATGGATGATTACCCGACCATTCGTCGCATCCATGAAGCCTGCGAGGCGCTGCCGGCGTTCCAGCGGGCGGCGCCGGAAGCACAGCCGGATGCGCCGGCGGCGGTCTGAGCAAAGTGCGCGGGGCGGCGTGCGCCCCTCGACTTGAAGGATCGAACTTAGAAGCCCAGCCCGTACGGATCGTTACCCGCCAGCTCGGTGTTTTCCGTGTTGCCGCCGCTATCGGACAGGCGCACCTTGAGTGCCAGGCCATCGCGCGAGTCGGCCTTGTTGAGCGCTTCCTCGAGCTCGATGCGGCCTTCCTTGTAGAGGCGATACAGCGATTGGTCGAAGGTGCGCATGCCTTCCTGCAGGCTGCGATCCATCGCTTCCTTCACGTCGTGCACCTGGCCGCGGCGAATCATGTCGCGGATCAGCGGCGTGTTGAGCAGCACTTCGGTAGCCGGCAGACGGCGTCCGTCCTTGCCGATCACCAGGCGCTGGCTGATCACCGCGCGCAGGTTGAGCGCGAGGTTCATCAGCACGTTCTTGTGCGCCGATTCCGGGAAGAAGTTGAGGATGCGCTCCAGCGTCTGGTCGGCGTTGTTCGAGTGCAGCGTCGCCAGGCAGAGGTGACCGGTTTCGGAGAACGCGATGGCCGCTTCCATGGTGTCGGTATCGCGGATTTCGCCGATCATGATCACGTCGGGCGCTTCACGCATCGCGTTGCGCAGGGCTTCGTGATAGCTGTGCGTATCCAGGCCGACTTCGCGCTGRTTGACGATGGATTTCTTGTGGCGGTGCAGGTATTCGATCGGATCCTCGATGGTGAGGATATGGCCCGAGGAATTCTGGTTGCGATGGTCGAKCATSGCCGCCARCGWRGTCGACTTGCCCGAGCCGGTGGCGCCCACCACCAGGATCAGCCCGCGCGGTTCCATGATCAATTCACGGAAGATGCTCGGCAGCTGCAACTGGTCGATGCTGGGGATTTCGCTCTTGATGGCACGGATGACCATGCCCACTTCGCCGCGCTGCTTGAACACGTTGATGCGGAAACGGCCGGCTTCCTTCACAGCCAGCGCCATGTTCAGCTCCAGGTCGCGCTCGAACTGCGGTACCTGGCCCTCGTCCATCAGCGAATAGGCGATTTTCTTGACCATGCCGCTCGGCAGGCCGGTATTGCCCAGCGGGTAAAGCTTGCCCTCGACCTTAATGTTCACAGGGGCGCCCGTCGTCAGGAACATATCCGACGCGCCCTTGTCAACCATTAGCTTGAGGAAATAACCAATGTCCACTCGAATCCCCTAGTTCCGTGCGCATTGCTAAAGTGGATTATGCCCGCCCACAATACGCTGTGACACTCTGAGAGGACTGAGTGATGGTGCACATCTTTTCCCCGCCAGGGCAGCGACCCAAGTTCGCKCGCCTTGCGGTATCCACCCTGGCGCTGGCCATGACGCTGGCGCTGGCGGGTTGCGCGTCCGCGCCACCGCCGGACGGGATCATGAATCAGGCGCAGATGCAGCTGCAGGCGGCACGGGATGCCGATGCGGCGGTCTACGACCCGATCGACCTGGGCAATGCCCAGGACAAGTTCCAGCAGGCCCAGAACGCGATAGCCAAGCGCGATTACGACGTCGCCGCCCAACTGGCCGACGAGGCCAGGGCCAGCGCCGAACTGGCCCGCACCAAGGCCCGCCTGGGCGCCGCCCGGGCGCAGATCCAGAACAAGACGTCGGCCAACCAGCAGCTGCGCGAGCAGATCGACCAGTCCCTGGCCGACCAGCAACAGCAGAACCAGAGCCAGGCGTCCGGCCTGCCGCAACAACAGCAGACCGGCGATATGCCGGCGCCGCCGAGTTCCGCGCTGGGCGAGCCTGTACCGCAGGGGCAGGGCTTCCAGACCTACCCGCAGAATCCCAATCCCGACCAGCCGGCACCTCCGTCGAGCACTGACCAGGGAGGCCATCTATGAAACACCTGACCCTCCGCCTTTCGACGCTGCTGTTTGCAGTAGCCGCCGTGGGCAGCGTCCATGCGGCCAAGGACGATATGGACGTGGCCCGGCTCACCAATAGCCTCGACCAGCTCTCCAGCGATCCGTCCATCGGCACCTATGCCCAGGCCGAGCAGGCGCGCGCCCGTGACGCCGTGAATCAGCTGGCCCAAGCCCGTTCGCGTGACCGCGTGCATGCGCTTTACATCGCCGAGCGTCGCGTCGACCTGGCCCGCGCCACGGCCCAGTTGCAGGACGCGCAGCTGCAGATCGGCAAGCTCGATCGCGAACACGACCAGATCCAGCTCGACGGCAGCCGCCGCGAGACGGAAATGGCGCGCCGCGAGCTCGAACGCCAGCGCCTGCAATACCAGGCCGCCCAGGAAGAATCGGCCCGCCAGCTCGCTGCCGGCGCCGAAGCCGCCGCCCAGGCCCAGGCCCAGGCCGACCAGGCCAAGAAGCTGGCCGCCGCCCAGGCCAAGGTCGCCAATGCCGCCAAGAAGCAAGCGGACCTGGCCGCGCAGGCCGCGCGCGCCATGCGCCAGCAGATGCAGGGCGACAGCACGACCAACAAGGACCAGGGCAAGTAAGTCCTGCCCAGGTGTTCACGAGGCCGGCGGTCAACCCGCCGGCCTTTGTTTTGTCCCTGTGTCGCTGAGATATCGCCGGCCGCGAGCCGCTCTGTTCAAATTTCGCGACGCCGCCGTTCGACTTGTGCAAAAGACTGTTCTGGCAGTCTTTTTTAGGAAAGTTCCGCTATTTCCTGCCGCTCATATGACGCTTGCATGACCCCAGATCGGGGAGTAGGGTCAAGTTCCCAGGGGCATCTCCGCGCCTGGGTCACCGACGTGAGTCATGCGCCCAACCTTCCTCCTTTATCGATCTCCATGGACCGGACAACCGGCATGGATGGCGGGTGCGTGTGCGTGATTCCTCGTCAGCGGGTGTCCCCAAAACGGTCCCCGCCGTACTCTCCAGAGGAGGTTCCATCATGTTTGAAAACCAGCAGCGTGATGATGTCGAAGCTTTGATGAAGGCCGATGCCGAATTCCGTCGGCTCTATCAGCACCACAAAGAACTCGACAGCAAGGTGCACGACGCCGAAATCGGCGTGCTTCCCATCGATGACATGACGTTATCGGGCATGAAGAAGGAGAAACTCCACGCGAAGGAGCGACTCCAGCGCATGTGGGATAGCCGAGCGCACCACATCAACTGAATCTGCGACGTTTTCGCATGAACGCGGCCCCGGCGCCTCACGGCTCCGGGGCCGCGTTGTTTCTGGGGTCGGCGAAGGGTGAGAGCCGCTCGGTTATCATCGTCCTCCCGAGCGGTCGCCAAGAAGCAGCCGCTGCCTACAGGAAGGAGTTTTTATGTCGGTCCACAACAGTGTCCTTGAACTGATCGGACGTACCCCGATGGTACGCGCGCAGCGCCTGGACGTTGGACCGTGCGAGCTCTTCCTGAAGCTGGAAAGCGCCAATCCCGGCGGCTCGGTCAAGGACCGCATCGGCCTGTCGATGATCGAAGGCGCCGAGCGGGCCGGTCGGATTCGCCCGGGCGACACCCTGGTGGAAGGCACGGCCGGCAACACCGGCCTGGGCCTGGCGCTGGTCGCCCAGCAGAAGGGCTACCGCCTGATCCTGGTGGTGCCCGACAAGATGAGCCGCGAGAAGATCTTCAACCTCAAGGCGATGGGCGCCGAGGTGGTGCTGACGCGCTCGGACGTGGCCAAGGGCCACCCGGAGTACTACCAGGACATGGCCGAGCGCATCGCGCGCGAAACGCCAGGCGCCTACTTCATCAACCAGTTCGGCAATCCGGACAACCCGGCCGCGCATATCGCCACCACCGGCCCGGAAATTCTCGAACAGCTCGATGGCAAGGTCGACGCCATCGTGGTCGGCTGCGGATCGTCGGGCACGCTCAGCGGCCTGTCCAAATTCTTCGCCGAGCATTCGCCCAACACCGACTTCGTGCTGGCCGATCCGGTCGGCTCCATCCTGGCCCAGTACATCAACGAAGGCGTGCTCTCGACCAAGTCGGGCAGTTGGATGGTGGAAGGCATCGGCGAGGACTTCCTGCCGAGCATCAGCGACTTCACGCGCGTGAAGAAGGCCTATGCCATCCCCGACAAGGAAAGCTTCCTGGCCGCGCGCGAGCTGCTGGCGAAGGAGGGCATCCTCGGTGGTTCGTCCACCGGCACCCTGCTGGCCGCTGCGCTGCGCTATTGCCGCGAGCAGACAGAGCCGAAGCGCGTGGTCACCCTGGTATGCGATACGGGCAACAAGTACCTGTCCAAGATGTACAACGACTACTGGATGCTCGACAACGGCTTCATCGAGCGCGAACAGCGGGGCGACCTGCGCGACCTGCTGCTGCGTCCCTTCGCCCAGCGCGATACCGTGGTGATCGGCCCGAACGAGTTGCTGATGACGGCCTATACGCGCATGAAGCTGTACGACGTGTCGCAGCTGCCGGTGATGGATGGCAGCCGCCTGGTCGGCATCCTCGATGAATCGGACGTGCTGATGCACGTGCATGCGGACGAAGCCAGATTCCGCGACCCGGTATCCACCGCCATGATCACCAGCCTGCACATGCTGGACGTGCGCTCGCCGATCGAATCCCTGCTGCCGGTGTTCGACCGCGGCCATGTGGCCATCGTGGTGGACGGCGAACAGTTCCTGGGCCTGATCACCCGCATTGATCTGCTGAACTATCTACGCCGCAAGGTGCATTGAAGACCGTGTAAGCGTGCGTCCAGCATAGGCCATCGGATCAACCGCCCATGGCCCCCGAAAGTTTGCTGAAATCGGCTGCGACCAAAGTCGCGGTTTCGCGACCGTGACTGGCCGCGTTCGTTCTAAGGAGTAACAGCTCATGTGTGGAATCGTTGCCGCCGCCGCCCAGCGTGACGTGGCCCCCTTGCTCATCGCCGGCCTCAAGGCGCTCGAATACCGCGGCTACGATTCGGCGGGCCTGGCCGTTTTGGATCGAGGCGAAGTCCAGCGCGTGCGCGCCAAGGGCAAGGTCCGTGAGATGGAAGCCTTGTATCTGGCCGATCCGTTTCCCGGCGGCACCGGCATCGCGCATACGCGCTGGGCGACACATGGCGTGCCCAATGAGGCGAATGCGCATCCGCACATGGCCGGCAGCGTGGCCCTGGTGCACAACGGCATCATCGAGAACTACGCCACGCTGCGCGCGGATCTGCAGGCGCGCGGCCATGTGTTCACCTCGGAAACCGACACCGAGGTGATGGCGGCGTTGATCAACGAGCATGTGCAGTCCGGCGTAAGCCTGCGCGAAGCAGTGCTGGCCACCGTGCGCGAACTGGAAGGCGCTTATGCGATTGCCGTGATCAGCAGCACGGAGCCGGGGCGCGTGGTCGGCGCGCGCCACGGTGCGCCCCTGCTGGTGGGCGTGGGCATTGGCGAGCACTTCCTTGGCTCGGATGCCCAGGCGCTGATCCAGGTCACCAACAAGATCATCTATCTCGACGAAGACGATGTCGCCGAGATCACCCGCGACCAGGTGGAGATATTCAATCTCGACGGCCAGCGGGTCGAGCGTTCCATGCACGAGAGCGAGCTTTCGGCCGACGCGGTGGAACGCGGCGAATATCGCCACTACATGCAGAAGGAAATCTTCGAGCAGCCCCACGCCGTGGCCGCGACGCTTGAAGCGCGCATCGGTCCGCATGGCGTGTTGCCGAACATCTTCGGCGTGGACGGCGACGAACTGCTCGCCAAGGTGCGCGGCCTGCACATCATTGCCTGCGGCACCAGCTACCACGCGGGCCTGGTCGCCAAGTACTGGATCGAGGAACACGCACGCCTGCCGGTGAGCGTGGAAGTAGCGAGCGAATATCGCTATCGCGAGGCCGTGGTGCCCGATGGCACGCTGTTCGTGGCGATTTCGCAGTCCGGCGAAACGGCCGATACCCTCGCGGCGATGCGCGAGTCCCGTCGCCGCGGCTATCTGGGGACGCTGGCGATCTGCAACGTGCCCGAATCGTCCGTGGTGCGCGAAGCCGACCTCAAGCTGATGACGCGCGCCGGTCCGGAAATCGGTGTGGCTTCGACCAAGGCGTTCACCACGCAGCTCGCCGCGCTCGCCCTGCTGACGCTTCATCTTGCGCAGCACCGCGGCATGGACAACACCCGCTATATCGATCTCTGTGCCCAGCTGCAGCATTTGCCGCGTGCGCTCGAAGACGCGCTCAAGCTGGAACCGCAGGTGATCGACCTGGCCGCGCACCTCATCCATCGCCAGCATGCGCTGTTCCTCGGGCGCGGTGCGCAATACCCGGTGGCGCTGGAAGGCTCGCTCAAGCTCAAGGAAATCTCGTACATCCATGCCGAGGCGTACCCGGCGGGCGAGCTCAAGCACGGCCCGCTGGCGCTGGTCGATGAAGACATGCCGGTCATCGCCGTGGCCCCCAACGGCCCGCTGCTGGACAAGCTCAAGTCCAACCTGCAGGAAGTGCGCGCCCGCGGCGGCGAACTGCTGGTGTTCGCCGATGGCGAAGCCAGCCTCGAAGGCAACGGCGCCCGCGGCGTCACGCTGCGCATCAACGGCGGCGGCGATTTCATCGCCCCCGCCGTGTTCACCGTGCCGCTGCAGTTGCTCGCCTATCACGTGGCAGTACTGCGCGGCACCGATGTGGACCAGCCGCGTAATTTGGCGAAGTCGGTGACGGTGGAGTAACGGCACAGGCGCGCGCTCTGGTACGCCAGGAGTTTCGCCGGCTCTTGCCTGAGAGCCGGCGACGTCGCCCACGCCGGGCGACCCGCTGGCAGGAGTGCGCTGCCACAGGCGATACAATGAGCGCTTCCCACTCTTGCGGTCGCTCTCCATGAAGTGTTTCAAGGCCTATGACATTCGCGGCCGCGTGCCGGATGAACTCAACGAGGACATCGCTTATCGGCTAGGGCGCGCTTTCGCTCGTGCTGTTGGCGAGGGCGCTGTCGTGGTTGGCTTTGACATCCGTCGCGATAGCCCTGTGTTCGCAGAAGCGATCATTCGCGGCCTGAATGACGAGGGGCGCGACGCGATTGATATCGGCCTGTGCGGCACCGAGGAGGTCTATTTCCAGACGTTCCATCGGCAGGTGGCGGGCGGCATCATGGTGACCGCCAGCCACAATCCCATCGACTACAACGGCATGAAGCTGGTTCGCGAAGGCTCGCGACCGATCAGCGGCGATACCGGGTTGCGTGACGTCGAACAACTGGTCGAAGCGAATGACTTCGGCCCGATAGCGGCGACGCGCGGCTCGGTCGCGCGCGATCACGACAAGTCGGCCTATATTCAACACTTGCTGTCTTATGTCGATCCGCAAGCCATGCGTCCGCTCAAGGTCGTGGTCAACGCGGGCAACGGCGGCGCGGGTGGCGTGATCGACCTGCTGGATGCGCATCTGCCGCTGGAATTCATCCGGATTCACCACGAGCCCGACGGCAGCTTCCCCCATGGCATTCCCAATCCGTTGCTGCCGGAGAATCGCGACGCCACGGCCGACGCGGTCCGCCAGCATGGTGCTGACTTCGGCATTGCCTGGGAT
>NZ_JBFTRY010000073.1:0-17064 GCF_056399745.1 Dyella sp. 01N36 | reverse complement strand
GGGATGGTTGGCGACGATCAGCACGCCGCCTTCGACCGGAATGTTCTCCCGCTCGCGCGGGTTGACGAAGTAGCTGACGCCAAGCACGTCCAGCGTGCGCTCGACAAAGTCGAAACCTTCGGCCTCGCCTGCGGCTACCAGGGTGCGGTTGAACCCTTCCTCATCGGCCAGGCGGCCCAGCATGCCGGCCACCGGCCGGCGGATCAGGGGGTGTTGCGCCAACCATGGCAGACGTTCGGTGAGGGTCTGTTCAACTTTGAGCATGACCGCCTCCTGGGAATTACCCCAAATGCTGGTAGCGGATTATGACAGCAAGGTTATGCGGATGGGTCCGAAAGATCACGTGTGCGACTTTTGCGTCGTTTCAAACGACCAGATGCAGATATGCGGCGACGCCGCCCATGAACATCTGCACTGACAGCGCAATCAGCAGCATGCCCATCACCCGCTCAAGCGCCGTGAGCACGCTCTCGCCCAGCCAGCGGAACAAATAAGTCGAGCACAACAGGATCACCGAAGTCGCCAGCCACGCGCCCAGCAAGGCGATGGCCCAATCCGCCGTACGACCGGGCTGGGTATTGGTAAGCAGTAACAGAGCTGCCATCGCGGACGGCCCGGCCACGCCGGGAATGGCCATGGGCACGATGAAGGGCTCGCCCTCGCCCTGCTTGCCGAAGATGCCGCCGCCATCGGCGGGTGGGAACACCATGCGGATGCCGATCAGGAACAGCACGATRCCGCCAGCGATGCTGATCGATTCCTGGCGCAACTGCAGCAGCTTGAGGATGTGCTGGCCGCCGATCAGGAAACCCAGCAACACGCCCAGCGCGATCAGCAGCTCGCGGATCATCACCTTGCGGCGCCGCTTGGGCGCCACGTCCTTGAGCAGGCTCAGGAAGATCGGGATGTTGCCGAGCGGATCCATGATCAGGAACAGCAGGATTCCCGCCGCCAGCGTGGTCATCTGCGTTTCCATCTCAGCGGAGCTCCTGCGTCATGCTCATGCCGATTCACGCAAATCGAGAGCTGCGCCGCGCGCGCCCTTGCCCTGCTCGCCCAACAGATAGATGGCTGCCTGCGCGGCCGCATCCGGCAGCGGATGGATCATCGTGTCTTCGCCGAAATACGCCGCGCGTCGAAGCGTGGTTCGCATCGGCGCCGGCAACAAGGCGTGCGCACGCAGTGGCGACTGTTCGGTTTCCTGATGCAGGATTTCCACCAGTCGCTCCAGCGCCGCCTTCGATACACCATAAGCGCCCCAGTGCGCACGCTGCACGAGCTCGGGATTGTCCAGCACGAACACCACCGCGCTATCGGGTGCGCGCGACAGCAGCGACATGCAGGCCTGGGTCAAGGCAAACGGCGCCGACACATTGACGTGCATCGCACGCAGCCAGTCGTCGGGCTTATGCACCGCCAGCGGCGTCAGCTCCTTGAAGCTGGCGGCGGCATGCACGATGCCGTCGAGGCGACCGAAATCGCGTTCGAGGCCATCGGCCAGCGCTTCATAGTCACGCGGCGTGGCCACTTCCATATCGAGCGGATGGATCACCGGCTCGGGCAAGCCCTCGCCGATCATCGCATCGTAAAGTTGTTCCAGCTGGCGCTTGCGGCGACCCGTGATCACCACCGTGGCGCCGGCACGCGAAGCCGCACGCGCGACCGCCGAGCCCAGGCCGCCATAGGCACCGGTGACCAGTACGACACGACCGGCCAAGGAACCAGGCGCCGCAACCCAGCCTTCCGGCAGACGAACCAGGGGAAGCGCCATCAGGAACCGGCCCCCGCCACATCCGCCGCCATGCGCGCGAGTTCACCCGCCGCGTTGAGGTCTTCGATGATGTCGCATCCGCCGATCAGCTCGCCCTGGATGAAGAGCTGCGGGAAGGTCGGCCAGTTCGCGTAATGCGGCAACGCCGCGCGGACTTCCGGGTCGGCCAGCACGTTGACGGCATGAAACTGCGCGCCCGCCGCCTTCAACGCCTCCACGGCGCGGCTGGAGAAGCCGCACATGGGGAACTGCGGCGTGCCCTTCATGAAGAGCACGATGGCATGTTCGGCCAGTACCGCCTTGATTCGCTCGTTAACGTCCATAAGTCGAGTCGTTCATCGTTACAATGCAATGAGATCGATAGTGTATCAGTCGTGCGCGGGTCGCCGGTCCTCGGCCAATCCTGCCCGACCCCTTTCCTCAGCCAACGCCCAGGAGCCACAACATGGCGATCGAACTCCCCCCCTTGCCCTACGAAAAGAACGCACTTGAGCCGCACATTTCCGCGGAAACGCTCGAGTATCACTATGGCAAGCATCATCAGGCCTACGTSACCAACCTSAACAACCTGATCAAGGGCACCGAGTTCGARAACKCSRCGCTYGARGASATCRTCAAGAAGTCKTCCGGCGGCRTSTTCAACAACTCTGCCCAGGTCTGGAACCACACCTTCTATTGGAACTCGTTGAGCCCCAAGGGCGGCAATGAGCCGACCGGCAAGCTGGCCGACGCCATCAACAAGGCGTTCGGTTCGTTCGACAAGTTCAAGGAAGAGTTCACCAAGTCGGCCGTGGGCAACTTCGGTTCGGGCTGGACCTGGCTGGTGCAGCGTCCGGATGGTTCGCTGGGCATCGTCAACACGTCCAACGCAGCCACCCCGATCACCGGCAGCGACAAGCCGCTGCTGACCTGCGACGTGTGGGAACACGCKTACTACATCGACTACCGCAAYGCCCGTCCGAAGTACSTCGAGGCRTTCTGGAATSTGGYGAACTGGGAATTTGCAGCCAAGAATCTGGCCTGATTTCTCGCTGGATGCAGTCACGAAAAACGGGGCCTCGCGGCCCCGTTTTTTTTGCGCGATCTGTCCTGTGGGAGCGCACCCTGTGCGCGACAGGCGCCTCGCCGATACCTTGACGCACGGTCGTCGCGCACAGGGTGMGCTCCCACAATGTCGTCGTTATTTACGCTCCAGCAATTTGTCGACCGCCGGCTGCGCCTGCGGATCACGACCCAGCGCATGGGCGATGCCAGTCAGGCGCTCGATCAGCTGCGCGGCATCAGGCGCGCACACCGTGGCATGCCCCACCTTGCGACCGACACGCGGCTGCTTGCCGTAGTCGTGCCAGTGCGCGTCGATGGCTTGAAGCACCGGTGCGGCATCGGGCAGCTCGCCGATCCAGTTGAACATGGCCGAGAGGCCCCGCGCCGAGGTATCGCCCAGCGGCAGGCCGAGCACGGCGCGCACGTGATTTTCGAATTGGCTGGTGAGCGCACCCTCGATGGTCCAGTGACCGGAGTTGTGCACACGCGGCGCCATTTCGTTGCCGAGCAACTCGCCGTTTTTCACGAACAGTTCGAGCGCAAACACACCGACGTAATCGAGCTTCTCTGCCAGCGTGCGGGCCAGGCCGGTAGCACGTGCCTGCAAGGCGGCAATGTCGGACGCCGGCGCTAGGCTGAGCGACAGCACGCCATCGGTATGCCAGTTCTGCGTCAGCGGCCAGGTGCGGAAGTCGCCGTCGCGACCACGCACGGCGATCACCGACAACTCGCGGTCGAACGGCACGAAGGCCTCGAGGATCAGACCATGCGCCTGGGCCTGCGCACCAAGCGCCGCCCAGGCGGCATCGGCATCGGCCAAGGTCTTGATGCGGAACTGTCCCTTGCCGTCATAACCCAGGCGGCGCGTCTTGAGGATCGCCGGCGCGGCGACGGTCGCCAGCGCGCGCTCGAGGTCCTCGCGCGTGTCGACCGCCTTGAACTCGGGCGTCTGCAGACCGCATTCGAGGAACAAGGTTTTTTCGGCCAGGCGATCCTGCGCCACGGCCAGCGCGCGCGGCGCGGGAAACACGTCGACGCGGTTGGCGAGCCAGTGCGCGGTTTCGGCCGGCACATTTTCAAAGTCGAAAGTGACCACGTCGACTTCGCGGGCGAAGTGCTCCAGCGCGTCGTAGTCGGTCCAGTCGGCCACCACCAGTGGGGCAATCTGCCCGGCGCAGGCGTCGACGGCGCTGTCGACCACGAGGGTCTTCACGCCCAGCGGCGCAGCGGCCAGCGCCAGCATGCGGGCGAGCTGGCCGCCGCCCAGGATGCCCAGCACCGGTTGGCGTCGAGCGGTCACGAGCGCGGATCCGGGTTGTCCAGCACGGTCTGCGTCTGGCGGGAACGGTAGCTGTCGAGCGCGGCGGCGATGGCGGGGTCGTGCAGTGCCAGCACCGAGGCTGCCAGGATGCCGGCGTTCACGGCACCGGCGCGGCCGATGGCCAGCGTGCCGACCGGGATGCCTGCCGGCATCTGCGCGATCGACAGCAACGAATCCATGCCATTGAGCGCCTTGGACTGCACTGGTACGCCGAACACCGGAAGCCGCGTCTTGGCTGCCAGCATGCCCGGCAGATGGGCGGCGCCGCCGGCGCCGGCCACGATGACCTGGATGCCGCGACCGACAGCTTCTTCGGCGTACTGGAACAACAGGTCCGGCGTAYGGTGCGCCGATACCACGCGCACCTCGTGCGCCACGCCGAGCTCGGCCAGCACGCTGGAGGCATGCTCCATGGTTTCCCAGTCCGAACGGGAGCCCATTACAACGCCCACGCGCGGCGGGAGGGAAGTCGAGGTCATGACCCAAGCCATCCAAAAGGGTTATTGTACGGACTTTCCGCGTCTCGGCACGACCCACTCCCCATGGACAAACGCCTACTCGACATCCTCTGCTGCCCAGTCAGCAAGGTTCCCGTCCGCCCGCTCCAGCGCCAGGAGCTGGATGCCCTGAACAAGGCCATCGGGGCCAGCCAGGTCCAGAACGTGGCTGGCGCCGCCGTGAGCGCCCCAGTGACCGAAGGGCTGATCACCACGGACCGCAAGGTCATCTACCGGGTCGAGGACGGCATCCCCGTCATGCTCCCCGAGGAAGGCATCGGTACCTTGCAGCTCACTGACTTTCCAGCGGCCGCCTGAGGGCCACTTTGGGCCGGATGTCCGCAAGAACCCGCTTCTTGTGAACGTGTCGACATATATCGATACGGCGAATGACAGCGGCCCATGACATCCCTTATCGTAGGCTGGCGTATTGTCGTATGTGGCTGTGAGCACGTCGGCATCACTTTCAGGGGGTGAAAGGCGATGAAAGACGCCAGTGAATCATCCAATATCGTCAGCCTGACCCAGCGCCTGGACCCGTCCAGCGAGCGCGGAGGCGCCCTCTTGAACACCGTCCGGGACATTGCGGGCCGCCGCCTGCAGATCTTGATCAACGGCATGTTCGAGCATGTCGACGATGCGCTGTTCGATCTGGCCGAAAAAGCTGAGAACAACGCCGCCCAGATGCACTACTTCGACGGCATGCGCGAAGTGCGCAAGCGCCGTCCGATGGTGGAGCGCAGTTTCCTGGCGCAGATCTCGCGCGAGCTGACCGATTTCGCCTCGAGTTATCGCAACAACGCCGGCAACAGCAATGGCGTGTCGTTGCCGGTGGGGTCGGTCGAACTGTCGCTGGTGGCAGACAACGAACTGGAAGAATCGCTGGCCATCACCAGCATGATCGGCAAGAACGAAACGCGCCTGACGCGCGATCTGTTCGCCGTGAACCAGCGCCTGTCCGTCATCTATGGCGGCATCAAGATCGACGACGCCACCAATCCGGTGGGGCCGGCCGCACTGTCGCAGGCGTTCCGCCAGGCGATGCGCGAGCTCAGCGCCGAGATGCGCGTCAAGCTGATCATCTACAAGCTGTTCGACCKTTACGTGCTGGCCTCGCTGGATGAGCTGTACCAGGAGATCAACGCCGAACTGGTGCGTGCCGGCGTGCTGCCGCAGCTGCGCCACGAGATCCCGCGTGCTGGCGGCGCTGCCCGCGCAGCCGGTACGGCCGCACCCGCGGGCAATGCGGTCGCTGCAGAACAGACCGAAGGCACCTTCCTCGGCGAAGACGAGACGGGCAACGCCTCCAACGAATTGATCCAGACGCTGCGCACGCTGTTCAGTGCACGCCGTCCGGCGCCTGTTGCGGGCGCCATGCCGATGTCTGCCGGCGCCATGCAGATGCCCAGCGCCAACGAGCTGATCGGTGCGTTGAGCGTGCTGCAGAGCCAGGCCGCCATCAACCAGCACATGCCACTGAGCACCAGCAACGCGGTGGAGCTGGCTGGCGAAGTGCAACAGCTGAAGGAACACCTGCTCGCCCAGATCGGCTCCCTGCGCGGCGAAAAGCCGAGCCAGGTGTCGACCATCGACGAGGACACCATTGATCTGGTCGGCATGCTGTTCGAGTTCATCCTCGAAGACCGCAACCTGCCGACCGAGATGCAGGTATTGCTGGCGCGCCTGCAGATTCCGTATCTGAAGGCCGCCATCCTCGACCGCAAGCTGTTCGCGCATCGCCAGCATCCGGCACGCCGGCTGCTCGACAACCTGGCCGACGCCGCCAAGGGCTGGTCGGCGGAATCCGATCGCGACCACCGCCTGCACGACAAGATCAAATCCATCGTCGACCGCCTGCTGCAGGACTTCGACGATGACATGACCATCTTCGAGCGCCTGTGCGCCGAGCTGCAGGAATTCCAGGACATCAGCCGCCGCCGTGCCGAACTGGCCGAGCAGCGCGTGGCCGAGTCCACCCGTGGCCGCGAGAAGCTCGAGCAGGCACGCCGCCGTGCCGCCCGCGAGATCCTCAGCCGTATAGAAGGCCATAACCTTCCGCCGCTGATCCACGGCATCCTGTCGCGCGCCTGGGCGAACTACCTGGTGCTCACCATTCTCCGCCAGGGCGAGGAATCGAGCGAGTTCCGCGACGCGCTGCGTTTTGCCAACGACTTCATCGACAGCACCAAGCCGGCCCGCACGCTCGACGAGCGCCGCGCGCTGCGCCAGATGCTGCCGGGCATCGAGCGCGCCCTGCGCCGCGGCCTGGGCAACGTGGCGTTCCAGGAAAGCGACATCGATCGCCTGCTGGCCCAGCTGCACACCTATTACCGCCACCAACTCGGCGAAGCCGTGCCGGAGGCCGAGGTGCATGCGGTGGAGGAATCCACCACCCTGCCCATCCCCGAAAGCATCCAGCCGATCGCCGAGTCCGAAGCGGAACTTGACCGCACCGAACCCGTGCAGGAGCCGGTGCTCGACACGCCGGAGATGCTGTTGGTCTCCGAGCTCAAGCCCGGCACCTGGCTGGAGTTCGTGACGGGTCCGGACACCATCGAGCGCGCCAAGCTCTCGTGGATCAGCCCGATGAGCGGCCGCTACCTGTTCGTGAACCGCCGCGGTCTCAAGGTGGCCGATTACTCGCCGCACGAACTGGCCCAGGCACTCGCCAGCGGCACGGCGCGCGTGCTTGAATCCACCGCTCTGTTCGACCGCGCGCTGGATGCCATCGTCGGTCGCCTCAGCCAACCGGCCACGTCCCAAGCACCGACCGAATGACTTCAGTACAACTTGTTCCACCGTCGTCCGACCTGATCCAGGCGGATGTCGAACGCGCGTTCGCCGAAGATATCGGCACGGGTGACGCCACCGCCGGGCTGCTGCCTGCAGACGCCACCGCGAGCGCTGCGCTGACCTGCCGCGAAGACGCGGTGATGGCCGGCACCGACTGGTTCAACGCCTGTTTCCGCCAGCTCGATCCGCAGGTGCAGATCGAATGGACCGTGCGCGATGGCGACCGCGTCGCCGCGGGCTCGGTGATCTGCCGCCTGCGTGGCAACGCGCGTGCCCTGGTCACGGCTGAGCGTTCGGCCCTGAATTTCCTGCAGCTGCTATCTGGCACCGCCACCTCGACCGCCGCGCACGTCGCCGCCGTGGCGGGTACTGGCGTGCGCGTGCTGGATACGCGCAAGACGGTTCCCGGTCTTCGATTGGCGCAGAAGTACGCGGTGCGCTGCGGCGGCGGGCACAACCATCGGGTGGGTTTGTATGACGCCATCCTGGTCAAGGAAAACCACATCATCGCTGCGGGCAGCATCAAGGCCGCCGCCGAAGCGGCGCGTCGACTGCATCCCAGGCTGTTGCTGGAAATCGAAGTGGAAAATCTCGACGAACTGCAGCAGGCCCTGGACGCCGGCGCCGATCGCATCATGCTGGACAACTTCACCCTGCCGCTGATGCGCGAAGCCGTGACCCTGGCCAAGGGCCGTGCAGAGCTGGAGATTTCCGGCAACGTGGATCTGTCGACCATTGGCGAGTACGCGAGCACCGGCGTGGATTTCATCTCGGTAGGTGCGCTGACCAAGCATGTGCGGGCGGTGGATTTGTCGCTGCGCTTGAAGCTCGACTGAGTCGCGCCCAAGCGCGCCCTTCGCCAGTCATGGCGGCCTGCGCCGGAATGACGAGCAGCAGGCGACTTTCACACCGCGCCCCTTGCAAGCCACGCGCGACGCCTACACTCTCGCCACATGAGTGAGCTTTCCGACCTGATCCTGTTAGTCCTGCTGCTGGCCATCATCGGCTTGTGGCTCAAGCTCGCCCGCGGCCGCGAACAGGCCACGCAGGAAGCCCGCCAGCAATGTCGCCAGCATGGCCTGCAGTTGCTCGATGAAAGCGTGGGCCTGCGCGGCGCGCGCCTGCTGCGCCAGCACGGCCAGCTGATGCTTGAGCGTTGCTACACCTTTGAAGTGAGCATTGACGGCAACGACCGCGAACCCGGCAAGCTGTGGCTGATCGGCCATACGTTGAGCGGCGTCAGCCTGCCGACCATCCAGAGTCATCTGCCCGGCCTGCTTTCCGAACATGTGCCGCCGCCGGCGCACGACAACGTGGTGCCGCTGCGCCCACGGCTACGCAAAGACAACCAGCTGCACTGAGGCCTTGATGGCCCGATCGCGCCGGACCAGCCGGCGCGACGGCAACGCGGTTTACTTCACCACTCGCAGGAACGGCGCGCTGCGCTTGGGCTTCTCGCCTGCCTCGCCCTCGGGCGTCGGCGGGGTGTCGTCGGGATCGGGCGAGGACGGCGGCGGCTGATCGCCACCTTCTTCAGCCGGGAACATCATGCCCTGCCCGTTTTCCTGCGCGTACAGCGCCAGCACGGCCTGAATCGGAATATGGATGTTGTGGCTGACGCCGGAGAAGCGCGCCTGAAAGCTGATCCAGTCGTTGCCCAGGTCCAGGCTGGCCACGGCACGCATGGCCAGGTTCAACACGACCTGTCCGTTCTTGATGACCTGCGGAGGCACCCGCACCCCTTCCCGCCCGGCATCGACCAGGACATAAGGGGTCAGATTATTGTCGGTGATCCAGTCGTAGATCGCCCTCAGCAAGTAAGGACGATTGGAGGACATCGGCGGGAGCTTGTCGTCGGTCATGCAAAAACCTATGGAGGGCGCCGCCTCACGGGATAAGCCCAGGGCGCGCCAAGTGGATCGTGGCAGTGTAATGCGAAGCCGAGGCGAGTTGTCGCAGTGGCGCCGTCCAGCGCGCCCAAACGCCGCCGGGGCGGCCAGGCAGGCCCATCAAGGCCTGCCGCCTGAACCTCAGGGGCGCATGGCCTTCTCTTCGGGGGTCATGCTGCGGGCGTAGCCCTGGCTCGCGAACAAGCGCTCGCCATAGTCGAGGATGGGCTTGCCCTCCCGTCCAAGGTCCACCCCCAGCCAGGGCAGGCGCCAGACCACCGGGGCCACCAGGCAATCGGTGAGGCTCATTTCCGGGTTCAGGAAGAACCGGGATGCCTTGAACAGAGGCAGCGCTGACAGCAAGTGCTCCCGCAGCCGCTTGCGGGCCGCATCGGTCGGACGGCCGCCTGCCCTGATCAGGTCCACTTCGGGCAGCCAATCCAGCTCGATCCGCACATTGGCCAGACGCAGACGCGCCCTGGATAACGGGTCGATCGGCATCAGCGGAGGGTGGGGATAGCGTTCGTCCAGGTATTCGCAGACGACCGCCGTGTTGTAGAGGGTCAGGTCGCGATCAACCAGGGTCGGCGTGGTGCCGTAGGGGTTGAGGTCGAGCAGGTCTTCCGGCGGCTTGGCGGGGTCGACGATCACCCTGTCGTAGCTCACGCCTTTGGCGGCGAGCACGAGACGCGTCCGGTGGCACTGGATGCCATCTGCGGTGGTGTAAAGGGCGAGTGCGGTACGCGAACGAGCGCTTTGGACCATGCGCGATCTCCCCATCGGCTTATCCAAGTACGGCGGCCCCGGCACCCATCAATGGGTCGCAGGCCGCCGTACCGTAGGCTCCGGAAGGTGACGTCTTAGTGGACGTCCTTCCAGTACTCCTTCTTTAGCAGATATGCCAGGAAAGTGAAGCCCGCCAGGAACAGCAGCACCCAGATGCCGTAGCGCTGACGCTGGAGGGCGGCCGGTTCGGCGGCGTACTCCAGGAAGTTGGTCAGGTCACGGGAAGCCTGCTGGTACTGCGCCGGCGTGAGCTTGCCCGGCTGGGAGAGCTCGAGCTTCTCCACGTCGTCACTGCCTTCCTTCTTCACGGCCGTCTGGATGCCCTGCAATTCCCACAGCGGGAACGGCATGGAAGCATTCGGGAACACCGTGTTGTTCCAACCCACCGGACGGGTCGGATCGAGGTAGAAGGAGTTGAGGTAGCCGTAGACCCAGTCGGCGGTCTTGGCGCGCACTTCCAGCGAAAGATCCGGCGGTGCCTTGCCGAAGAACTGCTGGGCCGAATCCTCCGGCATGTGCGAGATCACCGGGTCGCCGAACTTGGCGCCGGTGAAGTTGAGGTTCTTCATCACCTCGTCTTCGGACAGGCCCAGGTCTTCGGCGATGCGCGAATAGCGCACGTACTTCAGCGAGTGGCAACCCACGCAGTAGTTGAAGAACAGCTTGGCGCCGCGCTGCAGCGAGGCCTGGTCGTGCACGTTGGTGCCGGCCGAAGGCAGACCGCCCTCTTCCTGCGCCATGGCGACATTGGTGCCGACCAGCAAGCCAACGGTGAGCGCAACCGTGGAAATGATTTTCTTCATCGAGGGCTGCCGCTTATTCATGGTCAAACACCACCCGCTCCGGAACCGGCTTGGTCTTTTCCCAGCCGAGATGCGTGTAGCACCAGAGGAACACGAAGTAGCCGAAGTAGAGGACGGTCATGAAGCGACCGAACGCGTTCTCCCAGAACGTCGCGTCCGCAGGCACCCACTCCGTGGTCAGCTCGCCGACCACGCCCGCACCCACCAGGGCCAGGCCGATGAACGACGCGGCGAAGGTCATCAAGGCCACCTTGAAACCGGTGCCGCGATAACGGATGGAGCGCACCTTGCCGGCATCGATCCACGGCAGCACGAACAGCAGGGCGATCGCGCCGAACATGCCAAGCACACCCCAGAACGCCGTGCCGAAGAACGACGGGATCATGCGCAGGATCGCGTAGAACGGGGTGAAGTACCACGACGGCTTGATGTGCGTCGGGGTGACTAGGTTGTTCGCCGGAATGAAGTTGTCATGCTCCAGGAACCAACCACCGAAGGTCGGCGCAAAGAAGATGATGAACGCCGCGATCAACACAAAGAAGCCCACCGCCACCAGGTCGTGCACGGTGTAGTACGGATGGAACGGGATGCCGTCGGCCGGCTTGTTCGGGTCCCAGCGGTTGCCCTTGGCGCCGTGCTTGATGTCGACGCCATCGGGGTTGTTCGAACCCACTTCGTGCAGAGCGAAAATGTGCAGTACCACCAGCAACAGCAGCACCAGCGGCAGCGCGATCACATGCAGGGCGAAGAAGCGGTTGAGCGTGGCGTCGGCCGGAAGGTAGTCACCCATGATCCATTCGACCAGGCTGCTGCCAATCACGGGCACCGTGCCGAACAGGGAGATGATCACCTTGGCGCCCCAGAACGACATGTTGCCCCACGGCAGCACGTAGCCCATGAAGGCTTCGGCCATCAGCGAAAGGAACACCAGCATGCCCAGCAGCCACACCAGCTCGCGCGGCTTCTGGTACGAGCCGTACATCAGGCCGCGGAACATGTGGAGGAACACCACCACGAAGAACAGCGAAGCGCCGGTGGAGTGCATGTAGCGGATCAGCCAGCCCCACTCCACGTCACGCATGATGTACTCGACCGAGTTGAAGGCTTCCGCCGCACTCGTCTTGTAGTTCATGGTGAGAAAGATGCCGGTGACGATCTGGTTGACGAACACCAGCAGCGCCAGCACGCCGAAGTAGTACCAGAAGTTGAAATTCTTCGGCGCGTAATACTCGGTCATGTGCTTGCGGTAGACCGGCATCAAGCCAGGTGCCCGCTCATTGACCCAATCGCCGACTCGCGTGAATACGTTGGCCATCAGCCGGCCTCCTTCGGATCCACGCCAATCTGGATGTGCGTGTCGTCCATGAAATGGTACGGCGGCACCAGCAGGTTCTTCGGTGCGGGCACGCCCTGGTAGACGCGACCGGACATGTCATAGCGTGACTTGTGGCAGGGGCAGTAGAAGCCACCCTTCCAGTCCGGATCGAAGGGCTCGGGCTTCATCACCGGCACGAAGTCGGGGACGCAACCCAGGTGCGTGCACAGACCCACCAGCACCAGCCACTCGGGCTTGATGGAGCGTGCTTCGTTCTGTGCGTACTTGGGCTGCTGCTCGGCCGAACCGCTGTCGGACTTGGCGTCGACGAGGCGGGAATCCTGGCTGGGCAGCGCATCGAGCTGCGCCTTGGTGCGGTTGACTACAAACACCGGCAGACCGCGCCAGGGGTAGGTTACCCGTTGGCCCTCTTCGATCTTGCTGATGTCGATCGTGACCGGCGCACCTGCGGATTTAGCCCGCGCACTGGGTTCCCACGACTTGATGAAGGGCACGACTGCCGTAACTACTCCCACACCACCAACCACTGCCGTGGTCGCTGTGAGGAAGCGGCGGCGGCCGTGATCGACGACTTCGTTCGCCATCAGGCTCTCCGGTACTTACATGCCATTGAGACGCGGAACTTAGATGTTCCACAGGTGCTTGCCAAGCGCGTCGATCAATCCGACAGCAGGAGACTACCTTGCTGTGCAGAGAAAAACCCCTAAGACTCCCCCTTAGAGAACAGCAGGCACGCGCGGCACCAGCACGATGAGCATGCAGCGAGAGCTACAGGCCTTCCGTTGTCGGGACCTAAGCGCACCGGGAAACCCCGGGACGACCCGCTTCGCAAGCGCCAGTAGATTCAGGCTCCCGCAAAATCGCGTTAGTGTAGCGTCAGGGCATGACTCGTACAATAAAATAGCCTCGCCTGCGACACATGCGCGCACCCCTCTCTAACGCCTTGCCGTGAAACGCATTACGACATGAAACATGCCGCTGGCACGCTCGCATTCATCGCCCGCTTCGTGGTGCTAGGGCTGGCGGCTGCGTTCGTCATCAGCCTCGCCTGGCCTGATGTCGGCCATCGCCTGCGGGAACGCTTCGGGGTTACGCCGACGCCGACCACCGAGTCGATCAGTACCTCATCGACGCCTGCGCACACCGGCGGCCCGATCTCCTACGCGGACGCCGTCGCCAAGGCGGCACCTTCGGTCGTAAACATCTACGCCAACAAGATGGTCACCGAGCAGGCCGTGCAGATGTATACCGACCCGGTGCTGCAGCGGCTGTTTGGCGGCCGTCCTACCGGCCCGGCGTACAAGCGTCGCGAGCAGAGCCTGGGCTCGGGCGTGATCGTGCTGCAGGGCTACGTGCTGACCAACAACCACGTGATCGCCAATGCCGACGACATCCAGGTGCTGCTGTACGACGGACGCGTCGCCAAGGCCACGGTGGTGGGCGCCGATGTGGAGACCGATCTTGCGGTGCTGCGGATCGACGCCGGCAACTTGCCGGTGATCCATATCGCCGACCACCGTCCCACCCGCACCGGTGACGTCGTGCTCGCCATCGGCAATCCACTGGGCCTCAATCAAACGGTGACCATGGGYATCGTCAGCGCCATCGGCCGCCAGCTGAGCAGCTCGAGTCCCGAAGATTTCATCCAGACCGATGCAGCCATCAATCTGGGCAACTCCGGCGGCGCCCTGGTCAACACCGAGGGCGAGCTGGTCGGCATCAATACCCTGCTGATCGGCAAGGCGGCCAACGCCGAAGGCATCAGCTTTGCGATACCGGTGGCGAGCGCCAAGCGCGTGCTCGATCAGATCATCGACAGCGGACACGTCGTGCGCGGCTGGATGGGCGCCGATTACACCTTTGTCCCCGTCGCCGCCGACAGCGGCCTGCCGGCAGCGGCACGCGGCGCGCAGGTCACCGATATCTATCCGGGTGGACCGGCGGCGACGGCCGGCATCCAGCCACACGACATTCTTTTGCGAATCGGCTCGGAAGACATCGTCGATCCCGCCGACCTGCGCCGGCATGAGGCCGCGCTCAAGCCAGGCAGCAAGGTGGAAGTGTCCGGGCTGCGCAACGGCGCGCCCTTCCATACCGAAGTGATACTTGCGCAGCGTCCGCCMACTACGCCGACGGCGTCACTGGATAGCTGAAAATCCCGCGGCAGCCACCGGCGATCGACCACCGCCCGGATGGATGGCCAAGCCATAGCGTTTGCGCAGCGTGCCCACGCGTTCGACATAGACCTGCGTTTCCGCATACGGCGGCACGCCGTTATAGCGCTGCACGGCGCCGGGTCCGGCGTTGTATGCCGCCGCCGCCAGACGCTCATTGCCGTTGAAGGTGCGCAGCAACAGGCCCAGATAGCGTGCGCCGCCGCGGATGTTCTGTGCGGTATCGAAGGCATCGCGCACACCCATGTCGTTGGCCGTGCCGGGCATCAGCTGCATCAGGCCCTGGGCGCCCTTGATCGAGAGCGCGCGCGGATTGAACGCGCTTTCGGCATGGATGATGGCGCGCAGGAAGGCCTCGTTGACGCCGGACTCCTGACTGGCCAGCTCGATCACGTCGCTATAGGCCGCAAGATTTAGCGCCACCGAATCCCAGCGAATATTCGAATGCAGATTGCACGCCACGCAGGTGGCGATGTAACTGAAGAGCATCGTCACCGCGTGACCTTGCTCGCCCGCCGGCCGCAGGTTGGTGTATTCCACGCTGCCGTCCTTGCGCACGACGCGATAGACCGCACCACGCAGCACGCGACTGCCATCGGCATCTGCAGCGGCCACGGGCTTGTCGGGCGTGGAGGCGCTGCGTGCCGGGCTGGCTTCGCTATAACTCCACTGACCCGGCTTTCCTGTCGGCGCCGCTTTGGCCGTTACGACGCGAGCCGTGGTTTCCACCGAATCCTCGACCCAGGCCACTGAAGGCGGCTGCGGCGCAGGCACCGCCGGCACTTTGCCCGCGGAGCTTTCCACCGAACCCTTGACCGTCGCCAGCGAAGGCGCGGGTGCTGCTGGCTTCTTGCGCACCGGATCGGGTGCGCCAGCAATGCGGCTGCAGCCCTGATAGCCCGCCGTGCTGCTGCTGAAGACGGTTTCGCCTGCCGAACCGGTGCAGCGGTAGAGCGAGCCCGCATGTCCCGACAGCGAAAGCACCGACAGCCCTGCAAGCAAGGCGCAGCCAGCGAGGATCCGCCGAGGGGCCGCCGCGCCCAGCCGCGACAAGGGCAGCCCGCTCACGGACTCCCCTCGGGCCGTCCAGCCTTGGCGGCGGCCTCATCACGGTCAAGCAGCGACATCACTCCCCCTTCCTCATCTTCTCCCCGTGCGGCTAGCCAGCACGGGGTTTGGCGGCAGTGTGCTACCGCGCCGCCCTCCACGCCAAGCGCTGCGCGGCCGATTCGTGCGTCAGTACCCGTTTCCAGTCGCCCCACGGGCGCGCAAGTGCTTGATCCGCCTCGCCCGTTCCAGTGGCGGCAGGGCCTTTTGACGCGTAAACTACGCGGTTCGGCAACCCTCGCGCCGCCTCCTGAACCACGGTACCCAAGCCCATGACCGGCAAGCTTTTTATCAAGACCCACGGCTGCCAGATGAACGAGTACGACTCGGCCAAGATGGCCGACGTGCTCAAGGCCTCGCACGGGCTGGAGCTGACCCAGGATGAAGCCGAGGCGGACGTCATCCTGATCAATACCTGCTCGATCCGCGAAAAGGCCCAGGAAAAGGTCTTCAGCCAGCTGGGGCGCTGGAAAGAACACAAGCAAGGCGGCAAACCCGTGCTGATCGGCGTGGGCGGCTGCGTGGCCTCGCAGGAAGGCCAGGACATCATCAAGCGCGCGCCTTACGTGGATCTGGTGTTCGGCCCACAGACTCTGCATCGCCTGCCGGAGTTGATCGAGGCGCAGCGCGCCACCGGCAAGCCGCAGGTGGACATCAGCTTCCCGGAAATCGAGAAGTTCGACCGCCTGCCCGAACCGCGCGCCGAAGGCCCGACCGCCTTCGTGTCGATCATGGAAGGCTGTTCCAAGTACTGCTCGTACTGCGTGGTGCCCTACACCCGCGGCGAAGAAATCAGCCGTCCGTTCGACGATGTGCTGGTGGAAGTGGCCCAGCTCGCCGGGCAAGGCGTGCGCGAAGTGAACCTGCTCGGCCAGAACGTCAACGCGTACCGCGGCCCCACCCATGACGGCGGTATCGCGGACCTCGCCGTGCTGATCCACGCCATCGCGCAGATCGAAGGCATCGGTCGCATCCGCTTCACCACCTCGCATCCACTGGAGTTCTCCGACTCGCTGATCGAGGCGTATGCCAACGTGCCGCAGCTGTGCAACTTCCTGCACCTGCCCGTGCAGGCCGGTTCGGATCGCATCCTCACGGCGATGAAGCGCGGCTACACGGCGCTGGAATTCAAGCAGAAGATCCGCAAGCTGCGCGCGGTGCGTCCGGATATCTGCGTCTCGTCGGWCTTCATTGTCGGCTTCCCTGGCGAGACGGCCGAGGATTTTGAGAAGACCATGAAGTTGATCGAGGACGTCGGCTTCGACCAGAGCTTCTCCTTCATCTTCTCCTCCCGCCCCGGCACGCCGGCCGCGAATCTTGCCGACGACACCCCGGCAGAAGAGAAGCATGCACGTCTCACGCGCCTGCAGGCCAAGCTCAACGACAACGCGCGTCAGATCAACGAGGCGATGGTGGGCACGGCGCAGCGCGTGCTGGTGGAAAAGGTCAGCCGCAAGAGCGCCAACGAAGTCACCGGCCGCACCGAGAACATGCGCTTCGTGAACTTCCCCGGCAGCACCCGCATGATCGGCCAGTTCGTGGA